>DATCPW010000320.1:0-6155 GCA_036569865.1 Candidatus Dormiibacterota bacterium | reverse complement strand
TCGTGGCAGAGAGATCCTCGAGTTCCGCGCCGACCCCTCGCGCGAAGACCGCTTCTCGCAATTTCGGGTCTCCCCGCTCGAGATCGGCCCGCGGCTCTTGACCATCATCGACTCACTCGATGAGCGCGTACCACTCCACGCTATCGGTGGATCGGCAGGCTTGGTGCTAGGCGTCCGGCAGTCCCGGTAGCGACGGGGAAGAGCAGCTAACCGAGGTCGGGGCTCGAAAGAAATTAAGAGGGCGGCCTGACTGGGCCGCCCCCTCTCGATTTAGTGCGCGGCTGCCTGGAAGCAGGCGACGTCGTACTGCGACACCGACTTGGGGTTGGTCGAGTTCTGCGGCGCGCTGCCGGCGTAAACGAGGGCCGCGTGGGTGAAGCCGGTTGTGTTGAATCCGGCCGGCGTGAATGTGCCGCTGGGGAAGGAGTCCTGGCAGCTCTGGCCGGGCTGCCCCGGGGTACCGGTCGAGTTGGCGTAAACCGGAAGCGAGAACAAAGTAATCGCTCCCAGCGCGAGGACGATAGCGGTAAGTCGCCTCATGAGGTTTCCTCCTGTTGAGTGCTGAGGCCGTCGTAAGTGAGGCCCACAAAGCACTACAGGCCCGGGTTACGAACCCCAATAGGACCTGAGGTCCCGAGGAGCTAAGCGCCCCGCATTGTCTTGGTATCCACGGATGCACATCGTTTGCTTTAACGCCGGTACGACAGCACCACACTCCGCACGTAAGGCACAAGCCCGCAGAGCATCAGCAGCACACTGATGGACAAGACCCCTGCAACGATCCAGCGCACCGGCACGGTGTCGTTGTCGAGCAGGGCAGGCAAGACCAGGAGCAAGACCGTGAGGACCAGCGACGATGCGCCCACGAACAGGTAGGACCAGCCCTGCAGCCTGATCACCGGTCTTGAAAGTTGGTTTCCCAAGGGCCACTTCAAAAGTCCCTTCATCCAGGACGGCCATCTCGACGTGGCCAACACCCACGCACCAAATGGGATCGACGACGCAGCACAGGCAAACATCAGGACGGTCGCCGGGATCAGCCACCACAAGGTGGCCAAACCATAGCCTCAGGCCGCGTACGATCGGGCGGATTTGACCGACCATCCGATGCCTGGGTCGGACATTGGCCCAGCCGCTGCGACTGTCGTACCTCGCCCCGGTGGCTGCGCAACCCGCGTGCTTCGGTTCGGAGCCTGGACGCTGGTCGTCGGCGTGCTCGTGTACTTCGCCGCGCGCAGCACTGGCGGCGGTGTGGCTGGAATCCTCCTTTCGTCACTGATCTGGTGGGGCGCTTTTGAGTTCGCTATGCGCCCATTGCGAGCCATCTGGCGAACACGAGAGAACATCAACCTGCAGCACATCACCATCGGTGGCTGTCTGACGGCTGTCTCCGCGTGCGCAGGCGGCAGCCTCATTTTCTTGTTTGGGCCGCAGCTGCTCCTTGGGTTGATCATCGGTCCGCTGATCGCTTACGCGCGCCAACAAGGCGGACTGATCTCCATCACACGGTCGCTCGGCATGGATCCGATGCCGTCCCTCCCAACCGCGGCGTCGCTGATCCACCTGCCCGGTGCACGCTTGGTGATGGCCGTAGTTGGGCTCGTGTCCTTTCTCGCCGGCTTGACCTTCATCGGTTTGGGCACGGTTCGCTCTCTCGAGCCCTACGCGGTCCTGGCCGATGTCTGCACGCAGCCCTGCGGAATGGTCCATGGGGTGTGGGTTGACGTTGTGCCCGCAACCGGTGGAGCTCTGTTCACCAGGCTCGATCCATCCACCGTCGAGCTTCAAGTCCGTTTCCGGGACGACATGCCAGGCGCCAGGGTGGTGAGTCGTGACAATTTCACCCTGGAAGCGCCACCTGTGACATTCCTGGAACTAACGGCTCGAAAGGACTGTCCGGCCTGGCCGCCTCACACCCTGCACATCGACGAAACGACCGCGGTCATGCCGCTGTGCTTCGAGGTCCCGGGGTCCGCCGACGTTGACTTCAGCCAGCTGGTCCTTGACTGGAGGCAGCCCGGCGACTTCGCCCAGATCTCGCTGGGCAAACGCCCGACGGGATCCAGCCCCTCGCCCTCTTGACCGGCGGGGCAGCGAATATTCGAGTCAGAATGCCAATTACAGTTGTTGCAAGTGCAACTACAATCGCGATCCCACACTTCTGGACTCCTCGACCGTGAGGCGTCGATGACTGGCGAAGCCTCGACGCCGGCCCGGCTGCCGCGGCTCGCGGTGTTGGGTGTGGGCCACGTCGGCCCCGTGATCGCACGGATCGCGGTGGCGGCCGGCTTCCACGTGTCGATCGCAGCCAGTGGCGACCCCGACAAGATCGAGCTCATGACTCAAGTGCTGGTACCGGAAGCTAAGCCGTTATGGGCGGCCGACGCTGTCGAGGACTCCGACATCGTGGTGCTGTCGATCCCGCTGCACAGGTTCCCCGGCTTGGACCCTGGCCTGGTGGCGGGCAAGCTCGTGGTTGACGCAATGAACTACTGGCCGCCGGTCAACGGGGTGCAGGAGATGTTCGAAGATCGCCGGTACTCGACCAGCGAGATCGTTCAGCGCCGCCTTGCCCGCTCGACCGTCGTCAAGACCCTGAACCACATCGGCTACCACGAGATGGAGGATGACCGCCGGCCTGCGGGCTCGCCGGAACGCCGCGCCCTCGGTGTGGCCGGCGACGACGCCGGCGCGTTGGACCTCGTGGCGAATGTCATCGAGCGCATGGGCTACGACACCGTCCGGCTGGACAGCCTCAGCGCCGGTCGCATCCTCGAACCTGGAGGGCCTGTCTTCGGCATATCACTGCATCGAGCCGAGTTCGAGCTGGCCCTGCGCGCGAAAGTCGCGTAACGGCAGCCCATCAGAAGACGAGATTCCACTTGAGCACAGAAGCCACTACCGCCCAACACGATTCCGCGGATGAGCGGGCCCAGTTTCCTCTCGTTCTAGGTCTCGACACTTTCGGCGACACCACGAACGACGATCAGGGCCGTCCACTGTCGCATGCCCAAACGATCCGCAACCTGGTCGAACAAGGCGTCTTCGCCGACCAGCTAGGCGTCGACTACTTCGGTATCGGTGAGCACCACACCGATGACTTCCCTTTGTCTGCCGCAGACGTGGTGCTCGGCGCGATAGCAGCACGGACGACGCATATCCGCCTCGGGTCCGCCGTCACCGTCTTGAGCTCTGACGATCCCGTCAGGGTGTTTCAGCGCTACTCCACCCTCAATGCCATCTCCGGCGGTCGGGCAGAAGTCATCCTCGGAACGGGGATCCAGCATCGATTCATTCCCGCTGTTCGGGTACGACCTGGCCGACTACGAGACCCTGTTCGAAGAGAAGGTCAACCTCTTCGCCGAGCTCATGAAGGGCGGGCCGGTCACCTGGCAAGGCACGACCCGTGCCGCTCTCATGAACCAAGATGTGGTGCCGCACGTGGAATCCGGACCCTTCCCGGTTTGGATAGGCGTCGGCGGGAGCCCGCAGTCAGTGGTGCGCGCCGCGCACTACGGGTTCAACCTGATGCTCGCGATCATCGGCGGATCCCCATCGCGGTTCGCGCCCTTCTCACGTCTCTTCGCGCAGGCACTGGAGAAGTTCGAGCAGGGCCCACGACCGGTCGGAGTGCACGGGCCTGGTCACGTCGCCGCCACTGATGAGAGGGCGCGCGAGGAGTTCTGGCCGTACTACCTGGATGTGTTCCGTCGCCTTGGCAAGACACGCGGATTCGCCACCCCGACCAAAGAGCAGTTCTTGCATGAGGTCGGGCCATACGGAGCCCTTTACATCGGATCGCCGGAAACGGTGGCGCAGAAAATCGCGACCAATCTGCCGGCTCTCGGCGCCACGCGCTTCGATCTGAAGTACGGAATGGGTGGTCTGTCGCACGAAGCTCTGATGACAAACATCGAGCTTTATGGCACCAAGGTCATCCCACGCGTCCGTGAGCTGCTGGCCTAAGAAGTCCCAGTCTCCGAGAACGGAGAGCCGCCTTCCCGGGATAGGCTAGAGGCGCGGCGAACGCAATTCTCGTCAGACCTGCAGGCACGGATCCGGCATCTGGGTCGTTGCAGCGGCCATCGACCCAAGGAGACATGAATGGATTCCGTGCTGCTTCAACTTGGCGTGCTTCTTTTCCTGATTGGATTGCTGACCGGGTTGGTGATTCCAAGATTTGCCAATCCCCGCATGGGGTTGGCCAGTCACCTGGAGGGAGTCCTGAACGGCATGTTTTTGATCGTGCTTGGTCTCTTATGGCGCAGGTTGAATCTGCCCAATGGTTGGCTGGTGCTCACTTTTTGGCTTGCCGTCTACGGCTCGTTTGCAAACTGGTTGGCAACGCTGCTCGCCGCATATTGGGGAGCGGGAAAGCTCATGCCGATTGCCGGGATGAGCCGTCAGGGTTCGTCAGTACAGGAGGGCGCGATTCGTTTCCTTCTGACAACCCTATCGCTGGCGATGATTGCTGTTTGCGTGATCGTGATCGTGGGATTGCGCGCAGGTTGATCCCCAGTCGGCCAAATTTACTTTCGCATCGCGGCGTCTCCAGGACGATCCGCGCCCCAATGGCTGTATCCATCGGCGGAGTTGCGACCAACCGGGCCCGAATGGCGGACTCCCTACGATGCGCCGGTCCGCACCCCCAGCTCGCGGAGCCATCGACGATAAGCGATGGCGGTCCTATCGCTGCGCAGATGGAGCTCCGCCTGTAGATCCAGCGGCAGCATCTCTGGACGCTGGGACTCGAGAATCGGGCGATCCTGAGCGAAGATGCGGTCCTGGAACTCGACCATTGACGACCGTGGCTCGTAGTTCATGGCCATCCACATCCAGGCGGTGCTGTCGACCACATCGTGCGGCGTCACAGAGAGGAGCATCCCGAAGGAGTGCTCGCCATGCTTGATGAATGAAGCCGAAAGCGGCCGATGTACGCGATATGTGTAGGTCACGATCGAACCGTGGCCGGTGGCATAGGGATCAGGCTGAAACACCTTGACCCCCTCCGCCACGACGCCATCGGCGCTGATCGTCGTCGTGTAGTCCTCGATCTCCGGCCGTGATCGGTCCCCCAGGATCCCTTCATGAACGAACGGGAAGTGTCCGATGTCGAGGAAGTTCTCGACTATGCGCGGTCCGCTCGCCCTCACGCGGTAAGGCCCCGCGATCAGCACTTGATACGCCGGATCATCGAGCAGCTGGAACCTTGGGATCCCGCTAGCGCCACCGCCGAGACTCACCCATATGACGCCATAGGCTTCCGCCGCGCGAAAGGTATCCACGCGCGCCTTTTCTGGCGGAACCTGCTCGGGATGCGCAGGCATGAGCACACAGTGCCCGTCAGTTCCGTAAGTCCAACCGTGATAGGGACACTCGAGCCGAACCCCGTCGACGACGCTTCCGAGCGACAGTCGAGTGCCTCGATGCACGCATAGGTCGCGCCACGCGAAGAACTCCTCTCCGGAACGCCACACGACTAGGTCCTCGCCAAGCACCCGGGCCGCGATTGGGCCACCGTCCACAAGCTGTGCGGCAAGGGCTACGGGGTGCCAGTCCTCTATGAGGAGAGGGTCATCGATCATCGCGATTCCTCGGCCCAGCGGTCATGTTGGGATGATGCCACCCCGCCAGAATGGTGTCTATTACGCGCGGGGTTGTCCGGCTTGCCGGCCAACGCCCCGGGCCCGCCGACTGCTCAGGAGGGATTGAAATCGTGGATCCGAGACCGATTGTCACAGAGAACACTCTCAAGTCGCTATTGGACGCCTTCAACAGTCATGACGTTGATGAAGTCATGAGCTTCTTCGCCGATCATCCGATCCTTGAGATGCCGCGAGGAGCGCACCCATGGGGAACGCGCGCCGAGGGTCGGGCGGAGGTGCGTGCGTTGCTGGCGACTCGCTTCCAGGGAATTCCGGACGTCCATTACTCAGAGGATCGGCATCTCGCCTGTGGCGACCGAGGATTCTCCGAATGGCTGGTGACCGGTACGACGCTGGATGGGAAGAAGATCCGCGTCAGGGGCTGCGATCTCTTTGAATTCGAGGCAGGAAGAATCGCGAAGAAAAACTCGTTCTGGAAAATTGTCGAATGAGAAACCGGCATCGGCCGCCCTCACCCGAGCGTTCTCAGTTCTCCTTCATATCTCCCGG
>DATCPW010000319.1:0-9643 GCA_036569865.1 Candidatus Dormiibacterota bacterium | reverse complement strand
GGCGAAAAACTCGCAGTAGCCCTCCTTGGAGGTTTGCAGGAAGAAATCGATAGGGTCAGCTCCGGGCGGCGTCGGCCGCGGGGTCAGCGTGTATTTATACGTCCGCAGGAAGGTCTCGATTGCCTTGGCCTTCTGGTAAGGCGTGCTGGCATTGGCCCTCGTCGTGACGTCAACCGCAAGCTGGTGGATCCTGGCGAGCACATCGCCGTTTCGGTAACTATTGTCGGTCGGTAGGCTGGAATAGGGGCCCAGCCAGCTCGGGTAAACCGTGCCCGCCTGGTTCAGTTCATCTTCGGTGGCGATCGAGTATTGCGTCGTGATGATGTACGTCCCGTTTGACGTCGGCGGCACCAGGCTCGACAAGCGATCGACGGTGGCGACGATCCCGGGGTCAGTGACGGCCGCGACCTGGCTCACCATCGTGTCGCGGTCGGAGTTGTAGAAGATGCCGGGATAGAAAAGGATGTCCTGGTTACCACCGCCAGGAGGCGTGAGCATGTTGACGGTGAAGGTGGCGAAGGCAAGTTTCTGAGGCGTCTCTAAGTACGGGGGGACCGTCTCCTTTGCCACATTGTTCAAGGTGCGGGGCGCGCCGGAATATCGCCATTGGCCTAGAGACGTCTGCGTGATGTTGACGCCGCGAAAATACTGGGGGCCGGAAGCCGGGGTCCACGTGTACGTGAACACGATGGCGTGACTCTTCTTCAGCGAACCGCTCAGAGAAACGTCGGTGGAGAAGCCTGTCGTGCTTGTGCTGGTGCCCGGGCCAAGCGTGCTGCCATGGTTGAGCGACTGCTGGAGCTCAGCCCAGTTCGAGAACACGCTCGCCGTCATCGCCGTCGTGCGGTCCTCGGTGGAAATTGGGGGCAGCAGCAGCGCGAGAAAGATCAACCCGGCCATGGCCACGAGGCCGCTCTCCCAAAAATCCCAACGCGCGTCCCCGGTCAACTTGACGCGGGCGCGTGTGACGTTGGCCACCGACGTCGTGTAGTTGGTCCACAGCAGCAGCGCCAGGGTGAGCCCGAGGATCACCAGTGTGTAACCGCTCTGGTTGGTGGAGTTGAGCAGGTTGGTGGAAAAGGCGGCAGCGCCCGGAACCAGGCCCAGCAGCGGCCGGTGCCACCGCAGCACGCACCAGCTCAACCAGCCTCCAGTGATCCACATGAGCAGGCAGATCAAGAAGAGGTAGAGCGATTGGTCGTCCGACACGAGGTAGCCGACAGGGTCCCCCGGAGCCGCCCCATGGACGACTCGCGCCCACCACACGCCGGCGAGGCCAATCGACAGCGGGTCGCTTGGGTGCAGCGCATGCAGCTGCGTCCACGCGCCATTCAGCGCTGCGAACGGGCCCAAGAGCAACCCAGCGACCAGGCCTGCAGGCCAAGGCAAGGGCAGCACAGCAAGCAGCGCCATGAGCAACGCGCCAGCGAGTGCCACCGGCACGACCGCATCAATGCCGGGAACCCAGGCGGCGGTTGCGGTCGACCGCGCGATCATGAGGGTCAAGAGCAGGATGAGCACTGCCGACCACGCGACAGCGCCGGTCATCGAGGCTCGCGTACGGCTCCAGAGCCTGCCCGGCCACACGCCGGGCTCGAAGCTGCTAGCCGATGCGGAGTGCATCTCTAGTCCTCACCAAGCGCGCGAAGTCGTCACCACGGCGGACCACGTAGAGGTCGACGTCCTGCCCGAGGTCGAAGCTGGGGTTTTGATCAGGACCGCCGAAGCTGGCGGTGTCGAGGTAGAAAACAATCATGTTCGAGCGCCGGCCTCGAACCGCTTGTAGTAGACGCACCCATTCGGGGTCGGCGCTTGGCGTGATCACGGCCATGGCGCGGCGTGGCAGCCGGCGGATTCGATCCCAGGCGAGCGTCTTGGTCAGCGGCACCCGTCCATCGGCCTGCGCGACGGCGAGATAGTCCAGGATCAGCCTGTCCTGGCGTACCGCACGGTGTGGCTCGAGGATTGTGCCCTTCGCATCGTTGGCGATGAGTCCAACCTGCCGCCCGCCGCCGTGGACCTGCGATGCCATCGACGCTGCGAGGCTGATGGCGTACTCGACCGTCGACTCCTCGCCCTCGCCGAAGTGCACGTTCTTGTCCAGGTCCAGCATGATCCAGAGGTCCGTGGTCAAAGGCTGCTCGAAGGTCTTCGACATGAGCCGGCCGTGACGCGCCGAGAGCGCCCAGTGGATGCGGCCGAAGCTGTCGCCCGTCGTGTAATCGCGGACTCCACCGGTCTCCGGCGGGTAGTCCGCCCACGCGCCGAAGGTCGGCGAGTTACCGACCTGCTGCGCGGATGGCGTGATCAGATCCGGGATCGGCCTCACCCTCGGATAGACGAGGACAGACGAACGCTGGCCGATCTTGGTCTCTCTCGTGAAGAGGCCGAACGGCTCGCGGACCCGCACCGAGGTGGGACCGAACGTCATCCAGCCTCGGCGGCGGTACACGCCACGAGTCTTCCAGACGACAGGGTCGTGGCCGACCGAGATGACGCGGCCCGGCTGGTAGTCGGCAATCCCACTGAGGTCGCGTACCTCGACCCAGGGCGCGGGGGTGAACCCCGAACGCCGAACCTCGATCACCTCTTCGAAGGGCTCGCCGACGGTCGGTGTGCCTGGGTCGAGCTTGCGAGTCAAGGTGAGATTGCGGATGGCGAGTCGCGGCCACGCCCAAGCAACGACGAACAGAAGGCAGAGGGCATACGCGAAGGCATAGGCAGGGCGCACACCGGTGATCCACGTGAAGAAGAGCAGGAGGCCGATCGACAGGGCCAGTGCGACCTTGCTCATTCAGGAACCAGCGTCGGTCTACCCGTCGAATGCCATCTGCGGAACATGCTCTCGCTCGAGCAGGCTCGCCACCAGCTTGCCGGCGCTCTGGCCTTGCATCTCTGCGTTCGGCCTGAGGATGATCCTGTGCGCGAGCACCGGTTCGGCCAGCGCTTTGATGTCGTCGGGGATCACGTAGGACCTGCCCTGAACGGCCGCCAGGGCCTGGCTCGCGTGATAAAGGTTGAGCGTCCCGCGTGTGCTCGCGCCAAGCGCAACTTCAGGGTTGCCGCGCGTGCGGCCGACCAACCGTGCGATGTATTCGCGAAGCTCCGGCTTGACGAACACCTCCCGCACAGCACTCTGCGCGGCCTTCAGCTCGTTCGGCGAGACGACAGGCTGCAGCTCGAGCATCGGCGACTCCACTTTGTGCTGGCCCAGGAGGTGCGCCTCTTCCTTCTCGGTCAGATAACCAAGCCGCACCTTCATCAGGAACCGGTCGAGCTGGGCTTCGGGAAGCGGGAACGTCCCCGAGTACTCGACCGGATTCTGCGTCGCCATGACCATGAAGGGCTTGGGCAGCGCGTGGGTGTCCCCATCGATGGTGACCTGGCGCTCTTCCATCGCCTCCAGCAAGGCGGCCTGGGTCTTCGGGCTGGCGCGGTTGATCTCGTCGGCGAGGAGGATCTGGGAAAAGACTGGGCCGGGCCTGAACTCGAAATCGTTGACCTTCTGGTTGAAGGCGCGCACGCCCGTGATGTCGGACGGGAGCAGGTCGGGAGTGAACTGGATGCGGCGGAAGGTGCAGTCGAGGGAGCGCGCGAGCGACTTGGCGAGCATCGTCTTGCCCACGCCAGGCACGTCTTCGATCAAGAGATGGCCTTCGCACAGTAGGGTCACGAGGCAGTAGCGGACCTCGTGTTCCTTGTTGACGATCGCGCGTCCAACGTTGGACATGACGGCCTCGGCAACCCGGGTTACTACATCGGTCACCAAAGGAGGATCCTCCCCATCCAGGCGATTATAGGTTCGGATTGCGCCCTCCCCATCTCAGGTCAATACGCTGGAGGGGTACGTTTGGTTCCGCGCGTTACCGGAATCGCCGGCGGCGCGTATTCATAAGCAGCGATGCAAGCTGAAAAGCGGTTCTGGCGGGCTCTGGCGCGAAGGCGCGTGGTGGCCTCGGTGGGCGCCGTGCTGCTGGTCGCCTGCGGCTCGGCGTCGCCCAGCCCGGTCGTCACTCCGCTCGGCGTTTACGAGCTCAAGTTCAAGGTCATGGATTCGGTGGGCACGCCCGTCTACTGCGATCCCGACTTCTATCCCATCGCCCGCGAGGGCGGCGAGCAGGCCAACGCGATCACCGAGTATCCGAAGATCCGCGCCCAGGCCGATCTGTATGCCGCGATCTTGGCCCATGAGCATCTGCCCGGCGGCGATCTCACGGACGCGCAGAAGCTGACGGTCTATCGCGCCTACAAGCTGTTCAACGCCCTGGTCCTTACGCAGAACGGAAACGAGTACGCGTTTGAATTCCGGGCACGTTCGAAGGACCAGTCCACCATCCAGCTGGTCAAGGGCACGGTACGTGTCGACGGCCTGGTGACTGTCACGTCTCGGACGGCCTCGGGGCCGCCGCCCTGCCCGATCTGTCTGGCTGCGAGCACGCTGATCGCCACCCCCGGCGGCGCGGTGCGTGTCGTCGACATCAAACCCGGCATGGTGGTTTGGACTGCGGACCGCAACGGCAACCGGGTGGCTGCCACGGTGCTCGAGGTCGGGAGCACGCAGGTCCCGGCCGGACACCTGATGGTGCACCTCGTGTTGGCCGACGGCCGCGAGCTGCTCGTGTCGCCTGGCCATAAGACCGCGGACGGACGCGCGCTCGGTTCCCTCGCCGCCGGCGACCAGCTCGATGGTTCGACCATCAAGCTTTGGGAGCTGGTCCCCTACTCAGGCGACCGCACCTACGACCTGCTGCCCGCGGGAGCGACCGGCGCGTACTGGGCGAACGGAGTCCTGCTGGCAAGCACCCTCGCGGGGTCTTAGCTGACTTCCTCTTCCTCCACCAGGCGCAGGTGGCCGCTGACGTCCAGCCCCAGGTGCCGTGCGAAGAAGCCTGCAACGCGCTCCACGTACAAAGGCCGGTCGGCGAAATAGGCTCCCGTGTGCGGGGCGCCCTGAACGATCCAGATCTCGCGCGGCCCTCGGTAGGCGTCATAGAGGCGGCGGCTGTGATTCACCGAGGTGATGTCATCGGCGCCGCCGTGAATGAAGAAGAGCGGGCGTGGCTCCAGCGAGCTGAGCACCGCCTGCGGGCTGCAATCGGACAGAAGCGATCCGTTTCGAAGGCGCAGCATCAGGCCGGCCAGCCACACGAACGGAGCGCCAGGCAGCTTGATCACCCGCCTCACGTTCTCGGCGATGAGAGTGCGCAGGTCGCTGAAGGGGCTGTCGAGCACCAATGCTTCGACGCCAGGCTCCCCTGCCGCGCCGAGCAGCGATACGACGGCTCCCATCGAGTAGCCGATGAGGCCGATCCTGGCGTTCGGAATGCGCTTGCGCGCGAATGCGATTACCGCCTGCAGCTCGAGCACCTCCTTGATGCCGAAGGTGATGGGCGCGCGGTCGCTGCCGGGCATGCCGCGATACGAATAGAGGATGACGTTGAACCCTTTGCGCCACAGGGCGGCGGAGATGCCGAGAGAGTTGGTGCGCTGGCCTTTATGCCCCCCCGACACGATGACCGTCTGCGGCGAGCCCGGCTGGCGGAAGTGCCAGGCGCCAAAGCTGATCCCGTCCGCGGTCACCAGCTCGGCCTCTTCGGAGTCCGCTTGAAACTCGAAGGGCGTGAACGTGAAGTCGTCGAGGAAGGCGGGCTTGTCTGGTACGAACGCGCGCCTGTAGACGACATAGGAAATGAGGAAGTAGGTTGCGAGCAGCGCGACGGCGACGAAGGCGGCGTAAGCCATGTGGAACTACCCGGTTCGAAGCTTAGCCCGAATGTCTCGCACGAGGCTTCGCAGCCTTTGACACGCGACCGCTGAGACCCTCCTCATACCGGGCCAGCACGAACAGCAGGAGGCTCAGCCGGTTGAGCCACCGGCGCACCTGCGGGTTGTCGAAGCCACCTCCGCGCTCGAGCGTCAGGCAGCGACGCTCCGCCCTGCGCGTGATCGCGCGCGCCAGGTCCAGCGCCCCCGAAGCCGGAGTGGCGCCGGGCAGGATGAAGCCGTCAGGCATCGGAACCGCCTTCTCGAGCTCCGCCGTGAATTCCTCCAGGCGCTCGACCCCCGCCTCTGTGATCGAGCCGAAGGACACCTTCGATTCGGGGTTGGTGGCGAGCTCCGCTCCCAGCGCATACAGCCCGCGCTGCAGCTCCTCACAGATCGCGCGCACGCGCGAATGGGCGGAAAGGGCCTTCGCCAGGCCGATTGCGCTGGACGCCTCGTCGACAGTGCCGTACGCCTCGATACGGGGATCGTCCTTGCGCGCGCGCCCTCCGCCCAGGAGGCCGGTGGACCCGTCGTCGCCGCCGCCCGCCAGCTCGAGCATCGGCTTCTTTCGACCAGGTGGCCCTGACCCCCTGATGGGCTTTGTCTTCACTCGAAGACGCGGCTCAGGTCGTAGAGCTCTTTGGGGACCCGTCGAGTCTCCTTCACGACCTCGGCCAGTGGAACGACTTCGACATCGCCGTTGCGGCGAATCGGGATCACGCCGCTGTTACCCTCGACGATGAGCTCGGCCGCCCTCACGCCGAGGCGTGTCGCCCAGATGCGATCGGTCGGCGTCGGCGAGCCGCCACGCTGAAGGTGGCCCAGCACGGTCACGCGGGTCTCGAAGCCGGTCTCGCTCTCGACCCGCCTCGCGAGCGCATCGCCGATGCCGCGCTTGGCGAGCTGGACGTGGCCAAACGCATCCGTGTCCTTGGCACCGCCCGCCTCGTCTTCGAGCTCGGGGATGTGCGCCCCTTCGGCGACGACGATGATGCTGAACAGCTTGCCGTCACCGCGCCGCCTGTAAAGGTGACCCACCACCTCTTTAAGGGTCATCTCGAACTCGGGGATCACGATGAGGTCGGCGCCGCCCGCGAGGCCCCCGACCAGAGCGACCCATCCGGTGTCCCGGCCCATGACCTCGACCACCATCACGCGGTGATGGGCGGACGCTGTCGTGTGAAGCCGGTCGAGAGCATCACAGACGACGCCTACCGCGGTGTCGAAGCCGATGCAGAACTCAGTCAGCGACAGGTCGTTGTCGATCGTCTTCGGCACTCCGACCGTCGGGAACCCGGCCTCGTGCATAGCGGCCGCAACGCTCAGCGTGTCGTCGCCCCCGATCGGCACGATGCCATCGATGCCGTTGCGGCGCAGCACGCGAATCACTGTCGCGATGCCGTCCTTCATCTTCAAGGGGTTGGTGCGAGAGGTGCCGAGGATCGTGCCGCCCAGGTGAAGGATGCCGCGGACGCCTTCGGGCGCGAGCTCTTCGATCAGTCCGTCCTCGATGCATCCGGCCCACCCGTTCTGCACGCCGCTCACGCGATGGCCGAGCTGGAAGGCGCGCCTCGCGACACCACGGATGGCCGCGTTGAGGCCGGGCGCGTCGCCACCACCGGTCAGGATTCCGATTCGCACTCCGAAAGATTACGTGGTGAGGCCGGCATCGAGGCGCTGGAGAAGGTTGCGCAGTGGCAGGTCGGAGAGCGATCGGAGCACAACGTCGGCCTGGCTGAGGTCCAGCTTGGCGGTGATCGAGTTGGGGATGGCGACGCAAAGCATCCCCGCCTGTTTGGCCGCAATCACGCCGTTGGGTGAGTCCTCGATGGCGAATGCCTCTGAAGCGCTTACGCCGAGGCAATCGAGCACAGCGATGTAGAGGTCCGGTGCAGGTTTCGCTCTGTTGACGTCGTCGCGGCAGCGCAAGCAGTCGAACCGGCCGAGAATGCCGAGCCGCTCGAGGTGACCGCTGACCCAGTCGCGAGTCGAGCTCGACGCAACGCCGAGCTTGAGCCCGAAAGCGGTGGCGCCCTCAATGTACTGAAGGATGCCCGGCAGGACCTGCTGGGCGAGGATGAGCTCGGTCCGGCGGCCGATGCGCCCGTCGACCACCTCCTGCGAGAGCGGCCTCCCGAGGCGCTCCTCGAGGTGGCGCTGGGGATGGAACTCGGTGGTGGTCGATCCGACTATCTGCACCCACCGCTCAAACGGCAGGGTCTCGCCATGCGCCTCGTACACCTCGAGCCACGAGCGGTAGACCGGCTCTTCCGTGTCGAGGATCAGCCCGTCGAAGTCGAAGACAATCGCGCGAATGGTCACTACTAAATAACTATGGCGTGCCGATCGCTTAGGATCGCCGTGGCCGTGTGCTTGGGATCACTCTGTGACTGACGATGTGCGCCAGTCGCCGGCGCGTCCCGTGGTGAGCGAAAGCGGCGCTCGCGGCTGGTTCGGTGCGGCGCTGTCCGGCCTGGCCCTGGTCACCGTCTCGCTCATGCTCGTCATCTTCTTTGGCTTTCTTGACGCGATCCACTATCGGTCGATAGTCGACTTCTTCACCCCGGACCCGGCGGCCGCAGCAGGAACGCTGGGCCTGGTCGGTGGCGCCGAGGGCGTGACACTCAGCATCGTCATCGTGTCGGTCGTCTTCGGCATCCAGACCACGTCCTCGCGGTACTCGCCGCGAATCATGGGAATCTTTACGCGCAACCCGCTGAACGCGCTGGTTCTGAGCTTTGCGCTGGCCTCGATCCTTTATACGTTCCTGGTTCGCGCCGAGGTCAAGGTCAATTACGTCCCGACGTGGAGCGTCGCCGCCGCCGTGGTCCTGGCGCTAATCAACTTCGCGATCCTGCTGCCCTACGTCGGCTACATCTTCGAAGTGATGCGCGCAGAGACCCTTGTCAGCAGCATCATGCGGCGCGCCAGGCGCGAGCTTCGGGCCGCGATCAACAGCAAGGACAGCCGCCGTCGCCGCGGTGAGCTCATGACCTCGATCGCCCAGGTGACCGACATCGCCTTCGGGTCGATCCAACTGCGAGACATGACGATTTGTGTCCTCTGCATCGAGGCGCTGGGGCAGCTCCTCGCCGAGGACTTCCTCACGATCAAGAAGGACTTGAAGCTGGACTGGTTCAAGGTCGGCCATACCGAGCTGCCCGGAGCTTCGGATCAGATCCTGGCGGAGGTGAATCGAGCAGGGACCTGGTTCACCTACACGCTCATGTCCAGCTTCGTCGACATGATCGGTCTTACTCCGGTGCACAGGAAAGAAGCAGTACATGCCATTGCCGTGGCCACCCGCAACGTCGGGCTGGCGGCCATCGAGGTCGGCGACAAAGAGGTGGCCGAGCTCTGCCTCCGCTTCTTCAACACCTACCTGCGCGCGGCGATCAACCAGTCGGCGCCGCCTTTCGCGTCGGCGATCATGAACGAGTACCGCAGGTATGCCATCGGCGCCCTCGAGTGGCGCCCGGACCTCGCGATCGAGGCGGCCGCGCACCTGCTCCGTTACGGCCGCCACTTCGACGAGGCGGGCATGCCCGCGATTTTCGGCGCCGCCGCCGAGGACGTCGCCGACCTCGCCATCGAGGCGCAGGTACGCGATCCGCAGGTGACCCACCGCCTGGCGCTCTTGATGGTCAAGAACCTGCTCGACCTGATCCCGAACGCGCGGCCGATCGGGCTGAACGGACTCTTCAAAGGCGTCGCCAAGCTCACGTTCTGGGCGATGGCGGCAGACCAGAAGGATGTCTCTCACATCCTCGTCGAAGGCATCGCCGCGGCACCGCCAGAGTTCGTGGACGCTGCCCTCGACCGCATGGAGTCCATGCAGAACGGCCTGTTCTGGGAGGTCAACGAGCGTGTCATCGCG
>DATCPW010000318.1:0-10304 GCA_036569865.1 Candidatus Dormiibacterota bacterium | reverse complement strand
GAAGTAGCCCCGGCGGGATTCGAACCCGCGATCTCAGCCTTGAGAGGGCTGCGTCCTAGGCCACTAGACGACGGGGCCGCGTCGTGAGATTGCGTCCGGACGGACGCAACATGCTACCAAGATCATTGTCCCCCAACGGCTGCGGGGCGCCCAGCCCTGCCCGCGAGGAATCGCTCAACCCCAAAAGCCGCGAGCGCAACCACCAGGACCGGCCACGCCAGCCACCGCAGGTGGTACGACAGCCCGCCGCCCAGCGATAGCGCCAGGCCGGTCAGCACCAGGGCCAGGGCGACGCGCCGGTGCCGATCCCTCGTTGCCGCGAGAGCTTGATAGGAGTGCGCACGATGTGCGACCCCAATCCGCCGCCCCGCTCGCCACAGGCGTACCAGCGTCTCCAATGGGTCGAGCAAGAAGAGGGTGAGCCCAACAGCGACAGCGAACATGGCCATCGGACGTCCGAACTGGGGCGCCAGAAGCGGCAGGCCGGCGATGGCGAAGCCGAGCGAGTAGCTGCCTGAGTCTCCAAGAAAGATCCGGGCCGGCGGGCTGTTCAGCAGCAGGAACCCGAGGCATGCCGCGGCCAGCACCACCGCCAGCTCCACCGCTCCCGCCGACCAGATGCCGATGATGGCCCCCGCACAGCTCGCGAAACCCTGGCCGCCCGCCAGCCCATCGATCCCATCCATGAAGTTGTAGAAGTTGGTGACGGTCACGAGCCACACCACCGCCAGTGGCACGCCGACCCAGCCGATCGGAAGGTCCAGAGGCGGCGGCAGGGGCAGCCTGTCGACGCCTCCGATCAAAGCGACGACCACCACCGCCACGACCAGCTGCACTGCAAGGCGAACGATCGCGGGGACCGCGCGGCGGTCGTCGACCACGCCGAGCGCGGCGAGCACGGCCGCCCCGGCCAGCAGGATGCCCAGGTTCCGATCCAGCGGTATGCCCACAGCCGTCAGGTAGAGGACCCCGGCGGCCACCCCCGCGACGATCCCGATCCCGCCGCCGCGAGGTGTCGTCAAGACGTGCGAGCTGCGCTCGTTGGGAACGTCGAGCAGGCCGAGTCGTGTCGCGTTCCGGGCGACCAACCAGGCAGTTCCAGCCGCGACAACAAAGCCGAGCACCGCCGCCAGCGCGAAGGCGGCGATCACGAAGCTTTGCGCTTGGCAACCACTTCGCGCGCCGCGGTGGCGAAGGTCTTCTTCGTCTTGAAACCCAGCTCGCGCTCGATCTTCTTCGCGCTGTAAATCGCTGGTACCGAGAGCTTGGAGAGGGCCGCTGAATCGAAGGGCAGCCTTCGGCGCGCGATGCGCTCGCCAATATCGCCCACCAGCGCGGTGGAGGCAAGCACCGCCCGGGGCACATGCCATCCGGGCGCCTTGCGCCCAAGCGCTTGCAGGACTATCTCGTAGATCTCGCGGGACGAGTACGGCCGCGGCTCGGAAACGATGTAAACCTTGCCCGCCGCTTCGGTTTTTTGCGCGACCAGGATTGCAGCGTCGGCGGCATCGTCGACGTGGAGGAGGCTGCGCTTTCCGGGGTACTGAGGGAGCGGCGGAAACACTCCCCTATCGATCGCGGCGATCATTCGGGGCAGGTGGCCCTTGTGCCCAGGGCCGTAGACCATCGGCAGGCGGAGGCAGACGGTTCTCATCCCCGATTTTCCGTTCATGCCCAGGACCAGCTCTTCCGCGCGGAGCTTCGCGCGCCCGTAAGGCGTGGTCGGCGCGGGCTGCACCGTCTCGTCCAGCTCCCCCGCCAGGCCCTCAGGCATCACCGCAACGCTGCTGAAAAAGACAAAGACCTGCACCCCCGCCTCCGCCGCCGCCTGGAGCAAGTAGGTCGTGCCATCGACAGTGACCCGGAGGTGTTCTGCCTCGGCATCTCCCCCCTCGTCCATTCTGTGCACGCGCCCGGCGAGATGGAACACGGCGTTCGGCTTGATGTCTTTCAGCCCCAGGATCGGGTCTTTGCCGATGTCGTTGGTGATGGTCTTCCGCCCGGTGCCTTTGCGCGAGAGACGATAAACGTCTGACCCTATCGCCTCGAGCCGGCTTGACAGGACACCGCCGATGAAGCCATCGGCCCCGGTCACCAGGCTGCGGGCGAGCGCGGGGGGCACCGCCTTCCGAGATCGCCTCTTCACGATTGGCATTATTCCCGCATGGTGGGCGACGTTGGGGTCGAACCAACGACCTCTCGCGTGTGAGGCGAGCGCTCTTCCACTGAGCTAGCCGCCCTCGGGGGAAACATTTTACCTTCGCGGCTTACGATCTCTCCTATATGAGCACCCCCAACCAAACCCCCCTGAACGAGCAGCACTGCGTCGCCTGCAAGCCCGGCAGCCCTCACCTGAGCCGCGAGGAGATGGCCGACCTGCTGCGCCAGGTCGAAGGGTGGACGGTCGAGGAAGCCGCCGGTCACCTGCGCCTGGCCAAGGTCTTCAAGTTCAAAGGTTTCATGCCGGGAGTGGAGCTCGTGAACCGGATCGCGCCGGTCGCCGAGGCCGAGAAGCACCACCCTGATCTGCTTGTCAGCTACGGCTCGGTCACAGTCTGGCTGTGGACCCACGCGGCGGGCGGAATCACCCAGAACGACTTCATCCTGGCCGCGAAGATCAACCGGTTATAGCGCCGCGCAGACGGCAACTTTCGTAGCCGTGCCGCGCGGTCGCCGGGCATGTGACGAAGTCTTAACAAAGGCCACTTTGGATTGTCGCCGCCTGCGTGCTAGTTTCTTCAGGCTCATGGGCTTCATCGTTTGTCTTGTTCTCCACCGTCGTGAGCGCGAGATACTCGTCCAAGGGATCCTCCCGTGGGGTATCGATGCCGTGGTCTTCTGCTGGCGTTGCGACCGCATGCGCGGCCGCGCAGTCAAGGTCCTTCAGCTAAACCACAGTCACCTGCACGCTTAACCGCGCAGGCTCAGCGCTCCAGCACGACAGCGGGGTAATACGCCGGGAGGACGGTCCTCCGCGGAAACTGCTGCGCTGCCTGGTCCCGCAGCGCAAGGTCGACATTCCAGCTGACCACGACCACCGCGTCGCATCCGCTGAGCTGGTCGGCGCTTGAAACCACCTTGAAGTTGGTCGTGTAGGCCGCCAGCACCTGCTCGTCGGCGTGGATGACGCATGCGGTTCGACCCGCCGCGTGGGTGCGATCGACGAAAGCGGCCGCCTGACGTAGCGCCAGAGGATCTTCCGTGTAGCCGGTGGCCTGGCTGATCACCGCGGCGACCACGCCAACCAGTACGACAGGAGCCAGCACCTTCCAACGGGCGATCGCCGCCGCCATCAGAAAGGCGCAGCCCGGCACCAGGAAGATGAAGAAGCGCGGATACAGGTATGCGGGCTTCAGGCCCAGCCACAGGATCGCCACGACCACGACGATCACAGCCACCGAGGCCCACAGCCACGGCTCGGCGCGCAGAACCCACAGGCCCAGGCCGGCAGCGCTCAGCCACAAGCCGATCGGCAGCAGCACCGGCGCCCCCAACAGGAATAGGACCAGGTCTCGCGGGAAATCCGGATTGAACAGGCTGGGCGGATAACCGTGCTGGAGGAGCTCCATGAACTGGATGTTCGCGTTGGCGGCCACACCGATCAGGGCAGCAACGACCCACGCAGGCGCCAACTGGATGATTGGCTTTACGTCCCTTCGCGTCGCGATCCACATGACGTGGGCGACAAGCACGACAGCAGCAAACAGCTGAGCGGCGATTGCGAGCCCCATAAGGAGCGCGTAAGCGATTCGGCGGGCACGCGTGCGCTCATCGGAAGCCAGCAGGACCGTCGTCAGCACCGAGCACAGGGCCGCGAGGCTGTAGCCGCGCACATCCCTCGCGTTGTCCACGAATAAGGGGACAGCGGCGATGTACAGGGCCGCGCTGACGCCGGCTAGCATTCCGAACTTTCGCGAGAGGACGGCGGCCATCACGCCAACCGTTCCGCCTGCCGCCACCGCGGGCAGCAGCCTGTACACGGCCTCGCTTCGGCTACCGGTGGCGGAGTAGATGAGGTGGCTGAGAAATGAGAGCAGCACGTGATCGTTGGACGCGATGCTCTTGAGCTCGATCGTCGGCATCACCGAGTGGACGGCGAAGGCGTCCCACAGCGAGGGCGTGGCTATGAAGTTGGCGAAGGTGGCCGCGGCGTCGTAGCCGAACGAACGGTTGGAGCCGATCAGGTAGACAGCGGTGGTGACGATGCCCAGGACGATTCCGGCGATTGCGGGTCCGCGACTTCGCATCGCGGGGACGTTAACTGCTTTGGCGGCTCAGTGCCTCGTTAACCGCAGCTTCCACCTCGATCTCCGGTAGAACGTCTTCCCCGGTATATGCCGACGCTTGCATTCTGAACAGGCGCGCGTAGCGGCCGTCCAGGCGCATCAGCTCCTCATGCGTGCCTTCCTCGACAAGCCGGCCGTGCTCCAGGAAGACGATGCGGTCGGCTCGCCTCACGGTCGAGAAACGGTGCGAGATGTAGACCGCGGTGCGGCCCTTGGTCAGCGAGTGCAAGCGCTCGAACAGGTCGTATTCCGCCTGAGCGTCGAGGGCAGATGTCGGCTCGTCCAGCAGCAAGATCTTGGCGTCGCGCATGAATGCCCGAGCCAGCGCGACCTTTTGCCATTCGCCGCCTGAGAGGTTGACCCCGGCATCGAACCACTTGCCCAACGCTGTGTCGTAGCCCTCGGGCAAGCTCGCGATCAGCTCGTCGGCTCCAGCCTGCTTGCCCGCGCGCTCGATCGCCTCACGATCCGCAATATCGGGCAAATTTCCGAGGCCGATGTTCTCGGAGGCGGTCGCCTGATAGGTGACGTAGTCCTGGAACATCGCGCCTACCTGCTCGCGCAGGTCCTTCGGATCAAAATCGCGAATGTCGATCCCGTCGATCAGGATCCGCCCTTCATTCGGGTCGTAGAGGCGGCAGATCAGCTTGAAGAGGGTGGTCTTCCCTGCTCCGTTCCGGCCGACGACGGCAAGCGTCTCGCCGGCTCTCACCGTAAAGGTGAGATCACTCAGCGCCGGCTTCTCGGCCCCTGGATAGGCAAACGTGACGTTCTCGAACTTGATCTCGCCGCGCATCGGCACCGGCACTTTCACCGGCGCTTCCTTCATCGGCATCGACGAGCGTGTCTCCATGAGCTCGAACAGATTGTTCAGATAGAGGTTGTGCTCGTACATCCCCGAGAAGCCGCCGAGGATGCCCTGGATGGACCCCTGCACCGACTGTGCCGCGGCCGTATAGAGCGACAGGTCTCCCAGGCTGAGGCGGCCGCCGATCGCCTGCAGCGCCACATAGAGATAGGTGACAGAGGTGGCGATCGTGCTGATGTTCCCCAGAGCGAATCCGGTCATGTACCGCCGCGACACCTGGGCTCGCTGGCTCGCGTAGAAGCGGTTCGCGATGACCCGGTAACGCTCGATGAAGTAGTCGCCGAGGCCGAAGAGCTTCACCTCTTTGGCATAGCTGTCGGTGGTGACCAGCGTGACCATGTAGTTCATGCGCCGCAGCAGTCGCGAGCCCCAGCGCGCGATGTTGTATCCGCGCCAGCCGTAGCGTGTGTCAGCGATGAAAGCCGGAATGGGCGAGGCGAGCGCGAGGAGCGCGAGCAGCGGGCTGACGACGATCAACAGGGCGATCATCGTGATGAAGGTCAGCAACGTCTGCAGCAGGCCGAATGCCGTCGAGATCATCAGCACCGGCCGGTTTATCGAGTCGGTTTGGGCTCGTCTCAAGAGGTCGTAGGACGCCGGATCCTCGTAGAAAGAGAGATCGAGCGATGCCGCCTTTTCCATCACCATCAACTGGATCCGCATCGCCACCGAGTTCTGCAGCAGCTGCTGGGTGATGTTCCGGATGGTGCCCAGCAGTGCGGTGACGGCGAACAGCGCCAGCTGCAACAGGGCGATGACGATGATCATGTTTACGGCGGTGAAGCTCGGTCCGCCGTGGAGATTGGAATCGAGGTCATGGAACGTCACCACGTTTGGTATCCCGGTGCCGTGGATCAGGATTCCCCGCACCACGGCGTTGATGAGCAATTTCGAGGTGTAGGCGGCTCCCGCCGGGATCACGCCCGCGACGATGGTCGCGGCGAAAAGACCCAATGTGGTTCGCGGGCTTGCGTCCCACACCAGCCGAAGAACGCGAGGGAGCGCGGCGGTGGTTCCGGTCACCGCCTGCTTGAGGTTCAGCCAGCGGCTTTTGAGGTCCTTCGGGCCATCGTCCTGAGGCGGCCCCTCGAGCATCGGATCGCCCGTGAGCCCGCTGTCGGCGGGTCCGGTTTCGGGATTTTTCTTACGCCCTCTCCACCACATGACCGTCGGCGGTCCAGGGTGCTGCGGCGGCATCATTCCCATCTATTTATTGGGCAGCTTACGACCCGGCGCCGAACCAGTTTCTCGGCGCCGGGTCGGTCGGTTAAAAGACTTGAGATTCGCTAGACGTCGCGCGGGTGCCGGCGTGCTGCCCCGAATGCCGTCCTCGAGCGCGCAGCCAGCGTCCGATCATCACGCGCCGATTGCCTTCGGAACGGCCTCCTCCCCCACCGCCTGGGTTGAACCGCTTGGTCACCCCACCCAGCTTCGCGCCCCAGGTCACGTACTTGTGGAAACGCTCCTCTGCCTCCTGGGCGATGCCGATGCGCGGGCCCCGGGTCTCCTCACGGAATCGCGCGATGCGGCCCGCAGCCGCGCCTTCCTTCTCCTCCGGCGTTGAGCCTGCGGCGGCCCCCACGTCCGGCAGCGAGCCAAGAACGACTATCTGGTCGTCCTCGACGCTGACCTCCACTCCCGTGAACCAGCCGTCTGGGAGTCTTCCGGCAAACCAACCCTTGATCGATCCGAGCTCTTTCTCATCCATGATTACAAGATTACTACGTAACAGACTGCGGCGCAAGAGGCTTGTTGGTGGCAGCGGAGTACAGCGAGCCGAAATGACGGCTGGGGTGGCGGTGGAGGAGGCGCGCCTTCTCGAAGTGGGCGGCTGCGGCCATCCGCTCCCACGTCGCGAACGAGAAGGGATGCGGGACCCAGGGGTTGCCCCTGTCGGTTTCGTACTCGACCACGATCAGCGTGCCTCCAGGCCGCAACATCTCGCGGACGAAGGCCAGGACCGGCGCCTTATCGCGCACGAAGTGCAACGAGTTGGCCATGACCACGCCGTCAAGGCCGGACAGGTTCAGGGGACGGGTGAAGTCGGCGACCACCGTCTGAATGGCGGGAGCCCTCTTCCCTTCCCCTGATGCCAGCCGCCGCAATGAACCTGCGTCACGGTCGATGGCAGTGATCCGGGCGCTTGGGCCGACCAGGTCCGCCAGCGCGAGGGTGAAAGCTCCATCGCCCGCACCGAGATCGGCCCACCACCCACCTTGGGCGGTCACGCCCTCCTTCAACAGCGCTACCAGGTCGGCGCGGTCCATGAGATGCCAGCCTACGACTGAGACAAAAAAGGCCTCGCGGTGCGACCCGCCCGTTCTACGCACTCTCGCGGACGACTTAAGATCGATCTCGCTGCCGGCTCAGGGGAAAGGAGAAAAAATGGGCTCAGACCAATATCACGAACCCGCCAGCGAGCTGTCCCAGGAGGTCCGTACGTTCGCCCGGATCGTCACTTCCCTCCAGGAGGAGGCTGAAGCGATTGGCTGGTACGAGCAGCGAATCTCGCTCGAAAAGGACGCTCAGGCCAAGCGGATCATGGAAAACGCCCAGCAGGAAGAGTTCAAGCATTTCGCGATGGCGCTCGAGTACCTGTCACGGCGCAAGCCCAAGTTGCAGGCCGTGCTCAAAAGGGTGCTCTTCCACAAAGGCGACATCGTCGAGCTGGGCGAGGAAGGGGAAGAGGCTGAGAAGAAGGTCTAAAAAGCCGGCAGGTCTCCGCACGACACGCTCGGTGCGTACTCGGGCTCGGTGAAATCCGGACCCTTGTGGACGTTCACGTACCAGCCGGTGCTCGGCATCGAGTAATACTCAGAGACGGTGCTGGTGGCGGTGGCGTTACCCGAGGCATCGGCGACGACCTGGAGCAGCGCGTAAGCAACGTTGCCGGGCTTTGCGCAGCTGCCGATGTGCACATGTGAAACGTGAGACGAGTTCGGAACCAGCCCATGAATCTGAATCGAGACGGTAAAGCTGGCCGCGCCTTTGGAAACCTGACCCGTGCCAGTGACGCCGCTGGCATTCATAGAGCCCATCGTGAACGTGGCCCCCGGCGTCGGAGAGGGTACTGCTGCAGTTCCTCCGCAGGCCATCGCTGTCAGCAGGACGAGTATTGCAACGCTTGTACGGACCATGCTTCGCAGGTTGGCTCCGCAAATTGCAGTCAGCTTGCGGTCGCGACCACCATCCCTCTGACGATCTGGATCTCGTCGTCGTTGACCGTGTGGCCCATCCCCGGGTAGAGCTTGGCGGTCGCCGTGGCGCCCATCCGCGTGTAAACCTCAGCCGCCTCGAGGACCCTGTCCTTTCTGATGTGTGGGTCCACGTCGCTGCAGCCCAGGAAGGCAGGCGTTCCGTCGAAGCTTCCCGCATAGTCGCGCGGCGTGCCGTCGGGCCCGATCAGCCCGCCGCTCAGACCCACCACGCCGCCGTAGCGGCGGGCGTGACGCGCCGCGAATTCCAGGGTGAGGCAGGCGCCCTGGGAGAAACCCAGCAGGATGATCCGATCGGCAGGGACTGATTTCTCGATCGACGCAAGAACCGCCGCCACGACTTCGAGCGCGGAGCTCAAGTACGGCTCGTTGCTCTCCATTGGAGCGGTGAACGGATTCGGATACCACGCATTGCCGGCCGCCTGCGGAGCCCGATACGCGACACCGGGGTGCATCAGCTCGGCGCCCAAAGTCATGATGTCGGCGGCGCTGGCCCCCCGCCCATGCACGAGGATCATCGCGGCGCGGGCTGTGGCTAGCGGCTCGCCGGCCTCGAGAACCGGCTGACCTCGATGTGGACCAGTCATCGATACGTACTATGACGGCGCGATGCCATGGGCTTTCGGCTACGCCAACCCGCGCGCCATCCACTGGGGACCAGGTGCGCTTGCCCAGCTTGAGCCCGAGCTCAAGCGCTTGCAGATGAACCGCGTTGCGCTTTTCACGAATCGATCGCTGCTCAACGAGGGCAAGCTGGTCGAAAGGGTTCGCAGCGCGATGGGCGAGGCCGAGGCGCCCACAACCGTGGTCATCAGCCAGCACGCGCCGCAAACGGAGATCGACGCCGGCCTCGAGCAGGCCACCGAGGCCGGCGTCGACGGCGTCCTGAGCTTTGGCGGGGGCAGCGCCATCGACGCGGCAAAGATGGTGGCGGTCAAGCTGGCGGACCGGCGCGGGCTCGCGTATCGCGGGCTCCCCCACATCGCCATCCCCACGACACTGTCGGCCGCAGAGCTCGCCGGTGGGGCGGGGTTCACCAACGAGGCTGGCGACAAGGCGGGGATGCGCGACGTGCGATTGCTGCTCGACACGGTGATCTACGACGCTGAGGTGACACTCGCAACGCCAATGGCGCTTTGGCTTTCGACAGGGATTCGAGCGATGGACCACGGCGTTGAGGGATTCCTGGCCGAGGGAGAGCACCCTTTTTCGGACACCTTGGCTCTTGAGGGCATCCGGCGTCTCTTTGCCTCGCTGCCTCGCGCCATGGCCGCGCCCGCCGACCTCGAGGTGAAGACCGAGAACCAGCTGGCGGCGTGGTTCACGTTCACGCTGCCCGGCCTATCTGCCGGCGGACTGAGTCACGTGATGGGCAAGCAGATCGGCGCCAGGCACGGCATTCCGCATGGGGTGACGTCGTGCCTGCTTCTCCCCCACGTGCTGCGCTTTCTCACCGAGAGAATGCCTGAGCGAGTGGCAAAGCTGGGCGAGGCGACCGGTTCGGGCGACGCAGCGGGCGACATCCAGCGCCTGATCGTGTCCCTCGGATTGCCGCAGCACATCGCCGATTACGGCATCGGTGAACCGGAGCTGCGCAGAGCGGCCAGCGAGCTGGGCGGCAAATATCCGAGCGCGGAGCTGCTGAGAATTTACCTGGAAGCCCTGTAGAGGCCGATCCTTACTGCAAATAGACTCAAGTTCAAGTGAATCGCCCTCAGTGCCTCCGAGCGATTGGTCGCCGCACAGATATGGTCCCTTTGACCGCCATCGCCTGTCGTGAGGACGCAAGCAGGGCCGGATCGACTCCTTGCTCCGGCCTCACCCTGAGCCAATGAAGCCCGAGCCTGTTGGCAGAGTCAAATCGCAGCACCGGCTGGAAGCCCGCCTGCTGGAGCGTCTTGCCACCAACGCCCGCCATCGAGGCGATCCACAACC
>DATCPW010000317.1:0-2730 GCA_036569865.1 Candidatus Dormiibacterota bacterium | reverse complement strand
TACTCGGGCTATGAGAACTACGAGTTCGAGGTCGCCACCTCCAACGATTGCGACTGTTACGGACGCTACCTCGTGCGGATCAAGGAGATGCGCGAATCGGTGAAGATCCTGCGCCAGGCGCTCGATCGGTTGCCGGACGGGCCTGTGAACGTTGACGATCGCAAGATGCTCCCTCCGCCGCGCGAAGAGCTCGAGACATCGATGGAGGCGGTGATCCACCACTTCAAGCTGTTCACCGAGGGCTACTCGGTGCCGGCCGGCGACGTTTATGTGGCCGTGGAGTCAGGCCGCGGTGAGAACGGGTGCTACGTCGTCAGTGACGGAACCCACAAGCCGCGACGAGTGAAGTTCCGCTCTGCCTCCTTCGTCAACCTGCAAGCCCTCGAGCGCATGGCCCTCAACCACATGATTGCGGACATGATCGCGATCATCGGCACTGCCGACGCGGTGTTGGGGGACGTCGACAGGTGAAGGACCCCATATGAGCGCGCTGTCGAGTCACCTTCTCGATGAGATCAAAGCGTTGCCGGCGAAGTACCCGCAGCCGCGCTCCGCGGTCATGCCCGCGCTCGACCTCGCTCAAGAGGAGCTGGGCCACCTGACGCCAGAGGCGATGAGCGAGGTTGCGGCCGCGCTGCAGCTCGACCCGGGCTACGTCGAAGGCGTGGCCACCTTCTACACCCTGTTTCACCTTGAGCCGGTCGGCAAGCACAGGTTCTATGTCTGCACGAACCTCAGCTGCATGCTTCGCGGCGCTGAGGATGTCGTCGATCGCCTGAAGGATGCGATCGGGGTTCGCGAGCCTGGAGAAGTATCGAAGGACGGGATGTTCTCGTACGAAGAGGTTGAATGCCTGGGCGCTTGCGAGTACGCGCCGGTGGTCCGGCTTGACCATCGCTACGAGGTCGATCTGACGCGAGCCAAGATCGACTCGCTCGTCAACGACCGCCGCCTTGTGAGGCCGCACGCGAGAACCGTGGTTCGAAGCACACCAGCCACGGCGCCTGCGCCCCGAAAGAAACCCGCACCGAGGACCAAGAAGAGTGGCTGAGCAGCGTGGAACCGTGGGCGGGCCTGTATTGACCGAATGGTTCGGCAGGGCCAACCTTCACAAGCTCGACGTCTACGAAAAATTGGGCGGCTACGAAGGCCTGCGCAAGGTCGTCACCGGGATGAACGCGATACAGGTGATCGACGAGGTCAAGGCCTCCGGGCTCCGCGGCCGCGGCGGCGCCGACTTCCCGACCGCGACCAAGTGGTCGTTCGTGCCCAAGGACCACCCAGGCCCCAAGTACATAGTCGTCAACGCGGACGAATCGGAGCCGGGCAGCGCCAAAGACCGCTACCTGATGGAGAATTCGCCTCACGCGCTGGTGGAAGGCGCGGCGATCGCGACGTTTGCGATCGGCGGTCACCAGGCGTGGATCTACATCCGCGGCGAGTACGACCTGCCTTACGAGATGTTGCGTGACGCGATCGCCGAAGCCCACGCGAAGGGCTACCTCGGCGAGCATCCCTTCGGGTCCGACTACCCGCTCGACGTGCGCCTCTACCGGGGCCACGGCGCCTACATCTGCGGCGAGGAGACGGCGCTGCTGGAATCGCTGGAAGGAAAGCGGGCGCAACCTCGATCGCGCCCCCCCTTCCCCGCCATCAAGGGGGCTTGGGGACAGCCGACGGCGGTCAACAACGTCGAGACCCTATCGACCGTGCCGTGGATCATCCGCCACGGCGGAGCCGAGTACGCAAAGCGCGGCACCGAGAAGGCGAAGGGCACGCGAATGGTGACGGTCAGTGGCGACGTTCAGAAGCCCGGCAACTACGAGATCGAGATCGGTGTCACCTACCGGCACATCATCGAGGAGCTCGCAGGCGGGCCCTTCCCGGATCGACAGATCAAGGTCTTCTGGCCCGGCGGCTCATCGGCGAAGGTCCTCCCCGGCTCGATGCTCGACACGTCCACCGACCTCGACGGCCTCAAAGCGCTTGGGACGATGGGCGGCTCCGGCGGGATCATCGTGATGGACGACTCGCATTGCGTGGTCAAGGCGGCGGCCCGGCTGCTGCGCTTTTATGCCCACGAGTCGTGCGGCAAGTGCACGCCATGCCGTGTGGGCAGCAACTGGGCGGTGCGGACCTACGACCGGATCCTGGCGAACGAAGGCTCGGAGATCGAGCTCGCTCTGCTGGATCGCGTCCAGCAGGGGCTGCAGGGTGGACGCTGCCTTTGCGGCCTTGGCGATGCCGCCGGCTGGGTCATCCAGTCGACGATGGGGCATTTTCGCAACGAGTACGAGGAGCATTGCCTCCGCCACACGTGTTCAGTCGAGAAGGCGCTGATCCATGCCTGAGGTGAAGATGGTCAACGTCACCATCGACGGCCGCGTCGTCACGGTGCCCGATGGCATCCTGGTGGTCGAGGCGGCGAAGCTGCTGGGGATCGAGATCCCGGTGTTCTGCTACCACCACAAGCTCGACCCTGTCGGCGCATGCCGAATGTGCCTGGTGGAGATATCGCCTGGGCCGCCCGTAGCGCAGGCCGGCTGCATCCGGCCGGTGGCCGACGGCATGGTCGTGAAGACCCAGAGCGCGATGGCGGTGCAGGCCAGGGCCGACATTCTCGAGTTCGAGCTGGTCAACCACCCTCTCGATTGTCCCGTGTGCGACAAGGGCGGGGAGTGTCCGCTGCAGGACTTCACCTTCCGCCATGGGTATCCGACGAGCCGCATC
>DATCPW010000316.1:0-8019 GCA_036569865.1 Candidatus Dormiibacterota bacterium | reverse complement strand
GGTTGGAAGGTTGGTTTCAGCACGCCCGCGGCTATGGAGCGTATGGGCACCAGCGCGCCCCTGTTCGGCTTCATGACACACCGCAGCCTCTTGAAGCCGGGCTCCACCCTGTCCATCGCCGGTTGGACGCGGGCCGTCCTCGAGCCAGAGGTTGCCGTCCACCTGGGCGCGGATGTGCCGGCCGGCGCCGACGCGGCCGTCGTGAGAGCCGCCATCTCGGGCCTCGGCCCGGCGGTGGAGCTGGCCGACTTCGATCCCGACGTCCAGGACGTGGAGGGCATCCTGGCTTGCGACATATTTCACCGCCACGTGCTGCTGGGTCCGGTCGACCGCTCGCGCGCGCGCGGCTCGATCGCCGGGATCGAGGCCCGGGTGTTCCGGGATGGCGAGAAGATCGCGGGCGCTTCGGGTCCGACCGACTTCCCGGGCCAAACAGTGGTCGTGCTGCTGGCGCTCGCCGAGATGCTGGAAGCAAATGGCGAGGCGCTCCGGGCAGGCGACATTGTCATCGCCGGTTCCCTCGTTCCGCCAGTCAAAGCGGAGCCCGGGCAGGTGCTGCGGGCGGAGATCAGCCCGCTCGGCGAGATCGAGGTGAGGTTTCAGGAGGTGAGCGGATGACCCTCGGGATGATGGCAACCGACGTGGAACAGCGGATCGACTTCAACGCGTTGCGCGCGTACCGGCTGGGACGGGCGCGTGACCAGCTCGTGAAGAACGACTTCGGCGCCTACCTGTGCTTCGACCTCGACAACATCCGCTACATCACCGGCACGGCGCTTGCCGAGTGGACGCGGGGCAAGTGGGTGCGATGGTGCCTGCTGCCGCGAGAGGGCGACCTGGTCCTGTGGGAAAAGAGCAGCGCGGCCGCGGTCAAGCGGCGGCTATGCCCCTGGATCAAGCCGGAGAACATCCGCACCTCGATCGAGTGGAAGCACGGGGCCAACCCCCACGCGGTCACGCTGAGCCAGATCGCAAAGGTGGTCGGGGAGATCAAAGAAGTCCTCGTGCAGCGCGGTGTGGCGGATATGCCGGTGGCTGTCGACGACGCTGATCTCTTTCTGCTGGAAGGTTTGCGGGGCGCAGGCATCAAGGTCGTCAACGGGCTCGAGTCGCTCTTCGACGCAAGGCTCATCAAGTCTGCCGAGGAGCTGGAGATCATCGAGCTGTCGGCCTCTTTGGTCGACGGGGTGTACGCACAACTGGCCCACTTCATCCGTCCCGGGGTACGCGAGAACGAGGTTGTGGCCGAGATCTCGCAATGGCTGATCGCGCACGGCGCGGAGCGGATCACGGGCATCAACTGCGTCTCAGGGCCGCGCAGCAACCCACATCCGCACGACTACTCGGATCGGATGATCCGGCCGGGAGACCTCGTCTTCATCGACATCATGAGCCACTATCTCGGCTACGCGACCTGCTACTACCGCACCTTCGCCGTGACCCATGCGTCACAGCGCCAGAAGGAAATCTACAAGCGTGCCAACGAGTGGCTCGAGGCAAGCATCGATCGCGTGCGGCCCGGCGCGACCACCGCCGACATCGCCTCCGCGTGGCCGTCGGCGAAGGACCTCGGATACTCGAGTGAGCGCGATGCGCTCGGACTGGCGGTCGGCCATGGCATCGGCATCAGCCACCACGAGAAGCCGTGGATCACGCGGAACTGGTCGCTCGAGAACCCGGTGCCGATCGAGGCCGGCATGCACTTCGCGCTGGAGACGTTCTGCGGCGAGGGCGAGGACGGCGCGCGGATCGAATCTCAGGTCATCGTCACCGAGGACGGCCACCGGGTCATCACCAAGTGGCCGAGCGATCGGCTCCTGATCCTGGATCCGCGTTGAGCACAAACCCGCCGCGAACCATCGCCGTCGTAGGGGCGGGCCGCATGGGTAGCGCAATCGCCGAGGCGATCCGGAAGGCGGGCTTCGAGCTCCGCGTCTATGCCCGCACGCCCACCAAGGCGCGGGGATTGGTCGCGCAAGGTGCGGTCCTTGCTCCGACTGCGGCCGCCGCCGCCGAGGGCGCGGACGTGGTCATCACGAGCCTCGTCGACGACCGATCTGTGGCCGAGGTGGTGCAGGGCAAGAACGGCATTCTCGCGGGCATGCGACGGGGAGCCGTCCACGTCGGTGCCACCACGGTGTCGCCGCGCTTCGCCGGCGAGCTGGCCGGTTGGCACTCGGCGCATGGCAGCCGCTACGTCGCCGGCCCAGTGGTCGGACGCCGCGACTTGGCCTTGTCGCACCGCCTCACCACCCTGGCCGCGGGAGACCTGGCTGACATCGAATACTGCCGCCCGGTGCTCGAAGCATTGGGGCCTATCCGCATCGTCGGTGAGCGACACGGCACCGCCAACACCGTGAAGCTGATCGTCAACTTCATCACCGTCTCCTGGCTTGAGCTGATGAGCGAGATGTACGCGTTCGGGGAGAAGAACGGGGTCGAGACTGCGGTGGTTCACGACATGCTCGTGTGGGTATTCGACCGTCCTGGCCTGCGTAACTACGCGGCCGTGATGCGAGACCGCAACTTCGACGAGGTCGGCTTCGAGCTTTCGACCGGTTTCAAGGACGTGCAGCTGATGCTCGAGGCCGCAACTGACGCCAGGGCCCCTCTGCCCTATGCGGAGCTGATCCGGTCGAAGATGCTCACCCTCCTCGCCAACGAACTGGGCGACAAGGACTGGGCGGTAATCGCCGAGGTCGCCCGTGCCGCGGCGGGCCTGGACTCGCTGGTCGATTAGCTAGCTAGTATTTCCTCGCGTCCGGGTGCGCGTAGCGCGACGTTATCTTCTGGAACGACTGGTCCCGCGACGTGATGGCGTCGATGACGGTCGGCTGCTTTGAGCCCATCGCCGCGCGTAGCGCGCTCGCGAGCTCGTCAGGAGTTTCAACCCGGATCCCGTCGCAGCCCATCGCCCGGGCGATCGCGGCGTGGTCGAAGTCGGCGAACTCGGAGGCAATGAGCCGCTCGCCCTGACCGTGCACGACCCAACCCAGGATGGAGTTGTTCATCACTAGAACGACGATCGGAAGGTCCTGCTCGCGCGCCGTCATCAGCCCGTTCATCGACATCGCGAAGCCGCCATCGCCGCAAACCGCAACCACCGGCCGCCCGGGGTGGAGCAGCTTCAGCGCCAGCGCCGCGGGTATCGCGTAACCCATTCCTCCGATCGCGGCGGGCTGCAGGAACGAGCCGGGCGACCTGGTCTGGAAGTGGTGCGCTAAAAAGATGCGGTTCTCGCCGGCGTCGGCGGTGACCATGCCGTCCTCTGGGAGAGCTCGCTGGAGCTCGGCGATGATCCGCTGCGGCCGCATCGGGATGGCGTCCGAACGGGAGTCTTCGGTCTCGAAGCCACCCAGGCGCCGGCGCGCCTCTTCGACCCGTCGGGCTCCGTTCGCGCCGGCACTCTTCTTGCCGAGGCAGGCAGCGAGCTGCGACAAGGAACTGGCTGCGTCACCGACGACGACATGGTCGACCGGGAAGGTCCAGGCGGCGTTCAGCGGCTCGATGTCGAGCTGGACGAAGGTCTGCCGCACCGGGTCGAGCAGATCGGTGTTCTCGTTGACGGTGTCGGACGGCCCCAACTTCGTGCCGACCGCGATCACCAGGTCTGCGTCGGCGATGACCGCGTTGGCCGAGTCCAGGCCGAAGGTGCCAAACATGCCGAGCGCAAGCGGATGGTCCTCAGGGAAAACGCTCTTTCCGGACGCGGTTGTGGCGACCGGGGCCTGCAGCATCTCGGCAAGCTGCCGCAGCTCGTCGTAGGCGCGCCCGACTCGGACGCCGTTGCCGGCGATGATCACCGGCCGCTCCGCTTTTCGGATCGCTTGCGCGGCGGACTCCACCGCTCTTGGATCCGGCCCGACGCAAGGCGACGGCAGGTAGTGCCGAGTTGGGTAGAGGATCGGCGCGCTATCCGGCCCGACGGTAGAACGGAGTGCCTTGGTGGCGTAGAGCAGGGCGATCGGTCCGGGCTGGCCGGTCAGCGAGTGCTTGACCGCCAGCTGCGTCGCCTGGACGGCCTGGACGCCCTCGAGCGGGACCATCGTCTCCTTGGTGAAGCCCTCGAACGCCTGCTTCGCATCCCAGTTCCCGTGCTCACCGGACCCCGATTGGTAGGGCGCGTGGTGCGAATACAGGAGGCCGTCAGAGAGGTCGCTCAGGATCAGCATCGGCGAGCCGGCCAGCAGTGCTTCGAGCGTCCCGAGCGCAGCGTTCGACAGCATGAAAGCGCCCTGACCCATCGCCACCCCCGGGCGCCCCGTGACGCGCCCATAAACCTCGGCCATCACGCCAGCCAGCGATTCTTGCCGCACCAACACGGTGCGGATCGTGTCGCGATGATCGTGAAGGGCGTCATAGATGGCCAACGTCCGGCCGCCGGGCATCCCGAAGACGGTGTCGATGCCCGCCTCTTCGAGCACCCGTACGATCGCCTCGGGGACACTCACCGTCTCGGTCAGCAGACGATCGGTGGTCATCTCCACCCGCCATGGTAGGGCGTGAGCAAACGTGTGCGCATTCTCGCAGTCACGCGTTTTCGCCCAACGCGCGTCAGCTCTCCAGCCTGGCTCCGTTCAGCGTGGTCTCGAGAGAGACGGGAATCGGATGGCGGAGGCTCTGTGCCGCATGGCAAGCGCGCTCGGCATGCGCGGCCAGCCGTTTCACCTGCTCGGCGCCGGCCGGGCTCGCGATCTGAAGCTTGATGGCGACTTCCTCGAAGTAGGAGGGCGCGTCATCGACGTCGTACTTCTCCGTGTTGCGAAAAGTTGCCCGGACGTCGGCGGTCGCCTCCTCGATCGGCACTTCGTATAGAGGCGCGAACCGCGCCAGTTGGGTGAGCAGTCAAAACGCGATGCCCATCATCAGAAACTGGAGGGGGGACGCGCCCTTCTCGGTACCTCCCCGAGCGAGCGGCTCATCCGCCTCGACCGTGAACTTTCCCATGCGGCCCTCGAGGTGGACGTCCTCGATGATCCTTGCCACTGCCCGCGTCGTGACGGTGCGCTGGTCAGGCGACTTCGCGCTCATCTCAGAACGCATGCGCTGGATCTGGCTCATTTGCTTGTTGAGATCCACGCGGCCGCGCCGACTCACTGTCTGATAATCCTAACCTTCGTATACCGGACGGTCGGCGCTTCGTGTGAAAGACAGTGTTGGGCGAGCATCGTTGCTGCCCTGCTGCTGCACCGGGAATGCACGAACGCTAGCTGAGGCCGGATTCGAGCTCAGATAAGGTTCCGGGGTGCATCAGCCGAAGGCCTTTTGTGACCTTATCAGCCGAACTTGGCTCCGGAGCAGGGATTCGAACCCTGAACCTTGCGGTTAACAGATCGATGAATCACTGTTCAGAATTCAAGTCGCGTATTCGCTGGGTGCCGCCCAGTGCCGCCGCCCAGCACCGTTTGCCACTGGAGTTGCTGTACGCGGCAGCTGGGGCCTGGTGACTCCCCTCTCCTTCTCCAACAGACCGACCCTCGAGTATTGCTGACGTTGTTACGCCCGAACCTGTAAAAGAAGATGTCGCCAACCACCCCCTGCAGCGCCGCCGGCCTACGCCTACTAGCTAGGACCAATCCTGAGAGGTGAGGGAAAATGTGTTTGAACTGCGGTTGCGGCGAGTACGAGAAGCGTCACAAGCCTTCTGACCTGACCATGGAAGACCTTAGTACGGCGGCGGAGGGCCAGGGCATGGAACTCAAGCAGGCTGTGGCCAACATGCAGGAGTCCATGAAAGCAATCGAGAAGCAAGGCCACAAGTCGGTTTAGTGTTCCCCCGGCCTTGTCAGGCGGAAGGGGTGCTGTCGAAAGACGCGGCTACCAGACGCCCCTCGAGCCTCGCGCCATGCGGCGGCGCCAGCTGGGTTGCCGCATCGAAATTCAGGGCCTCAAAGCCGCGTGCTGGGGAGCGAGGCGAGGCCGGCGGCAACGGTGTCAGTCGACCGGAGGTAGCTGTCGGACCAGACTAGGCACGTTGAGTTTCGGCATCGGGACTCTCGGGTTCATGGCCCGCAAGGTTTCCAGCAGAATGCGCGACACCGCCCAGTCGCGGAACGCCTTGTCGTCCGCCGGGACGATGTACCAAGGGGCGACCGGCGTTGAGCACCGGGTCAGGAGCACGTCAAAGGCCTCCTGGTATTCATCCCAATGGCCCCGTTCCTTTATGTCATTGGAGCTGAACTTCCATCGTTTTTCGGGTGTGTTGAGACGAGCAAGTAACCGCTGACGCTGCTCCTCGTTTGAGATATGGAGGCAGATTTTCACGGGGATCACATTGGATTTGACAAGTCCTGCCTCGAATCGGTTTATCTGCTCATACCGACTCTCGATGACTTCGGGAGCGGCCAGCTCCTTGACCCTAGCGATGAGCACATCCTCGTAGTACGAGCGATTGAAGATGGTGATGTGGCCTGGCTGCGGCACTTCCTTCTTGAACCGCCAGAGGAAATGGTGCTTAAGTTCGGTCGCACTTGGTGCCATGAAAGGACGGACGTGCACCCCTTGAGGGTTCATGGCCGTCATCACATGGCGGACCGTTCCGTCTTTGCCGCTGGTGTCCAAACCCTGCAGAACAATCAGGATCGCCTGTTTCTTCTCCGCGAAAAGGCGCTCTTGAAGGTCGAGCAACTCGGGGCCGTACTTCTCACTGGCGGCCGCTATCTTCTTGCGCTTGACTCCTAGGTGATCGCCAGGATCAACGTCTGCGAGGCTCACCTGGCCTTTCCAGGCGTGAGCCTTGAGCATGTCCCTCACGGATCTCTTTGCCATCGTGCCTCCAGTTCAGCCGAGCGCTTGCTTGGACGAGACCGACGATGTGGCTTCCGGGCTCACACGTGTGGACACACAGCTCAAGGTATAAGGATCACCGCATGTCAGCGGACTTTGGATTTGACGCCCTCGGCGGCGCCGGCCACCTGATCACTGACGCGGTCGGCATTGGGCGTGACAGCCTTGGCCGCCTGCCGAGCCGCCTCCAGCGTTGAGTGACGCTTTTCCTGTAAGGCGGAGAGCAACCGCTGTCGGCGCTTTGAGCCCTTAACCGGGTCCAGGAAGTAGACGAGAGCGCCACCGATGGCAGCGGCACCGATTAGCTTGGGCAAACTGACCGCCGGCCGGCCTCGATCGAAAGCCTCCGTCCAGTCACCGCCGCCTACTGCCTTGGTCATGCGACGAGCCAGTGGCCGCGCGGATTCAGCCGCCTGGGAGACATCCCGACCAGCTTGCACCGCGCTATCCCGATTTTCCCGCCAGAGAGAGAGCAGGCGCTCACGTCGCTCAACGCCCGACTCGGGATCGAAGAGGTAGACGGCGAGGCCGCCGAAGGCCGCACCCATAGTTAACCGGTTCATTGATCGACACCTCCATAACTGCTTTCTTGCGTGGCGGCTCGTGGCGACAACTGGCCATGAACCAACCGCCGCAATCGGACGTTCCAGTAGGCGATGCGCTCGGCGACTTTCTCTAACTGGCTGAGGATAAGTCTCAGGCTGGACAGGTCAGTCTCGCGGTCCCCGTTATCAGACTGCCTGACGACGATTTGCCGAATGCGCTCCAGGATCGCCTTGTCCATCGCCAGGATCTCGGCATAGATACCGATCATGTACTGAGCCTGTGTGATCACGCCTTCAGCCCGACCGGCCGCGTTGCCGTCATACCGGCTGCGCTCCCTGTGGATCCGCACCATTTGCTAGTTGTACCGGCTCGGCCGTAATACTGTCAGCAACATATTCCGACGGCGATCACGTCGTGAAGGAATCGGGTGCCTAAGTCGTGCCTGGGACCCTCAGACGATGGGCGCCGACCACAAAGAGGGCCAGGCGGAAGAGGCGGTCTAAAGACTGCACCACAATCCGCCCGACAACGTCACAATCGCCCTCGGGTCATAACAAAGGCAGCAACTTTGCAGTTTTGGCTCAGAGCAGGGTTCGAACACTGAACCTTGCGGTTAACAGATCGATGCGGCCCGTTCAGAAATGGCGGCCCGAGTTCGCCGAATGCCGCTGAGAGGCGCCAGTTGCC
>DATCPW010000315.1:0-7357 GCA_036569865.1 Candidatus Dormiibacterota bacterium | reverse complement strand
GTCTGGAAAGCCGGTCAGTAGCAGCGGTCACGAGTGGCTGACCGCACAGTCGTCCTCAGCCTCGACGAAGGCACCACAGGGACCACCGCTGTGGCCGTCGGCATGGACGGCCACGTTCGCGGCAAGGGCTACGCGGAGATAACGCAGCACTACCCACAGCCTGGGTGGGTGGAGCACGACGCCGAGGAGATCTGGTCCGCCGTCCAGGCCAGTGCGAGTGGTGCCCTTGATGCGGCAGGCGCCAAGCCTGGCGATGTTCGCGCCATCGGCATCACCAACCAGCGGGAGACCCTGGTGGCGTGGGATAGGAAGACACTAAAGCCGCTGACCCACGCCATCGTGTGGCAGGACCGAAGAACAGCCGACGAGTGCACACGGCTGCGCGAGGCCGGACACGAGAAGCGCGTGCGCGAGGTCACTGGCCTCGTCCTGGATCCTTACTTCACTGCGACCAAGCTCGCGTGGGTGATGAGGAACGTGGACGGCGCCGCCCATGCCGCATTGGGGACCGTGGACAGCTGGCTCGTCGCCCGCATGTCTGCCGGGCGTGATCACGTGACTGACGCATCGAACGCCTCACGCACTTCGCTGTTCGATATCGGACGCGGTGTGTGGAGCGACGAGATGGCGGCTCTGTTTGCCGTCCCCCTGGCCAACCTTCCGGAGGTCCGCGATTCCAGCGGTGAGATCTCGCGCAGCGATCCGGCAGCATTCGCCGGCATCGATGCGCCGATCAGCGGCATCGCCGGCGATCAGCAAGCCGCCCTCTTCGGCCAGGCCTGCACCGCCGTCGGCATGGCGAAGAACACTTATGGGACCGGTTCGTTCGTGCTCATGCAAACCGGCGCTCAGCGTGTGCCATCGAGCACGGGCATGCTCACTACGGTCGCCTGGCGGCGAGAGGGCCGGCTCAGCTACGCGCTGGAAGGCGCCATCTTCATCACCGGCGCCGCGCTGCAATGGCTGCGGGATGGCCTGCGGATCATCGAGAGCGCGGCGGAGGCGGGTCCGATGGCCGCGTCGGTCCCGGACAGCGGCGGGGTCTTCCTCGTGCCCGCATTCGCGGGCCTCGGCGCGCCCCATTGGGACGCATACGCGCGTGGCACGATCGTCGGACTGACGCAGGGCAGCGGGCGCGCGCAGCTCGTACGAGCCGCGGTCGAGGCGATGGCTTACCAGACCCGCGACGTGATCGAGGGGATGGAGAGTGACGCCGGCGAGCCACTCCGCGAGCTGCGTGTCGACGGCGGCGCTGCGGTCATGGACGTGCTGTGCCAGTTCCAGGCGGATCTGCTCGGCATCCCGGTGAGGCGCCCGCGCCAGGTGGAGACGACAGCCCTGGGCGCCGCTTTCCTGGCCGGCCTCGGTGCCGGCATCTGGAATGACGGCGATCTCGAGGATCTCTGGAAGCTCGACCGCGAGTTCGAGCCGAAGATGTCCCGCGACCAGGCCGACAGCCTCCAGGCCGAATGGCGCCGGGCGGTCGAACGCAGTCGAAACTGGGCTATGTGATGCGTCGGGGCAGCCCCGCCGCGTCACAAACGATAATCAGTGACGAGTTGAGCTCAACCGACACCTCCACCCAGTCCCAGCCGGTCAGCTCGCGGCAGCCGATTCTCTACGCGGACCAGCTGTGGCGCCAGCAGCGCTTCTTCGCCGGTTTCCTGGTTCTGGTCGGTGTAGGCATGTCAGTTCTGCTGCTCTACAAGGGCCAACTCACGACGACCTCGAACCTGATCTGGCTCCTGTACATCCCCAGCGGTCTGCTCCTGGGCGGTGCCTTCCTCTTCTACAAGTACCGCAGCTTCGCGGAGCCGCAGGACGACGGATTCAAAGTCTCGGCCCTGCGCTCGAGCGTGCTCATCCCGTACGAGAGCATCCGCAGCGTCAAGGTGCAACCTCTCAGCCTTGCTTTCCTCGACAAGAGGAAGCGCATGGTCGCGCCGATGATGAAACCGCTCCTCGATAAACCAGCGCTGTTCGTCAGGCTACGCAGCGACGAATCCGAGCTTGCCTCTATCAAGAAGACCCTAGGCGGCCGCGTCGCCTACGACGACATGATCGCCCTCCCCTTGAAGGATGCGGATGCGCTGTCGTGGGAGATCAGCTCACGGCTGCCAGATCGCTTGGGCCAGAACCAGGGTGGTGGCAGGCGTCGCAAACGGCGGAGGTGAGTGAGCCGCGGGCCGACGCGGTAGTTCGCCGGTACTTCGACCACTGGGACGCAATCGCGTTGCTGGCGTTGACGGTAGTCGCGTTTGTGCTGCGCTTCTACAGCCCGATCATGCCCGACTTCTTTCTGCACCCGTTTCAGGGTCCGTTCGTCACCAATTGCGTTCACAACACCCCCATCGATGCCAAGGGCGATCCGGGAACGTTGTGCGGGCTCGCTTATCCCTTCAACCGCGGCTATCCCGAGTCGAGCGCCGCCAACGCACCGTTGTCGCCCTCCAACGGCCAGGTTTTCGACGAGGTCTACTTTCCGGTCGACGCATACAACGACGTCAAGGGCATCCAGCTGTGCCGGCCGTCAACGACCGATTGCCGCTTCAACTACTTCGATCCGGAACCTCCCCTCGCCAAGATGTTCATCGCAGCCGGGGAGTGGGGGTACGGCTGGTATCGCGTCCACTTCGAGGGCGCCAAGGGCAGCTACATAGATCTCGGTTTCAACACGTTCGGGTGGCGGATAGCCGCGTGCATCTTCGGAATCCTGTGCGTGCCGATGATGTACCTGTTCGCCAGGCGCCTGTGGGCGAACCGGTTGTTCGCGATCGCAGCCGCAACTCTTGTCACCTTCGACGGCATGTTCTTCGTCCAGTCCCGCATCGGCATGATCGACATCTTTCCGATCTTCTTCATCATGCTGGCGTACTTCCTGTTCCTGGTCCACATCCAGAGCCGCACGCGTCGGGGGTCGATACTCTCGCTCCTTGCGCTTGGGATAGTGCTCGGCATCGGCGTTGCGTCCAAGTGGATAGTGCTAGCGGCTTTCGCCAGCATCGTGTTCTTCCTGGTCCTCCGATTCCTTAAGCGTGGCATCGCGTCCCACATCGGCCCGATCCGCGAGTGGGCCAAGGGCGACGGACCGGTCGTCCCCGGCGGCGTGCCCTGGCTGGCGTACCTGGGTGTGGCCCTGATCGCGCTGATCGCAATTCCGCTCGTCATATACGTCGAATCCTGGTATCCGTTCTTCGCGCGTGGCCAGTTCCATAACCTCGCCGACCTGATCGCGTACCAGAAGGAGTCGTACGACTATCACGCGCACCTGGTCGCCACACACCCTTACGGCTCGCCGTGGTGGTCGTGGCCGTTCCTGTCGCGCCCCGTTCTGTACTACGCGGAATACACGGGCCTCGGCACCGACCACTGGACGGGGCAACCGCTCGTCGCTTGGATGGCGGACCTGGGCAACCCCTGGATCTGGTGGACGAGCCTGCCCTGCCTGGTCTCGCTGCCCTATTTCATAGTCCGGTACAAGAGCTTCCCGGCCGCGTTGATCCTCGTGGGCTTCATCACCCAGTACCTGCCTTGGTCGCAGATCAGCCGCGTGATTTTCATGTACCACATGTTCGGCGGGCTGATCTTCATGATCCTTGCTCTCGCTTTCGTACTGGCTCAGATTGCCGAGCGTGTGCCGCATGCAGGAAAGAAGATCCTGATCGGCCATCTCGCTGTGTCGGTGGCGTTCTTCTGCTACTTCTATCCGGTCTGGACCGCGCTGCCCATCTCCAACTCGGCGCTGTATGTCGCGCCCGGCACGCCGATCTGGGGTCCGAAGATCTGGTTCGAGCGCTGCCCGGCCAACCCGGAAGCTCCTGTGACTCCCGCTTTGTGGTGCTGGGAGTGATGGGCGCAGAAACCGCCGTCAGGCCGACATCGCTCCCGGCGGAGCGGCCCATGCTCCCGCTGGCGGCGGCCGCAGCACTGGTCGTCCTCTTGCTGGTCTTCGTGCTCGTCGGCGCCCCTGCGATTGTGCTGGTCGGCTGCGTGGTTGCGGGCTTCGGGATCACCTATCTGTGCGGGGCGGATCTCATCCTCGAGGAGCGCATGGCTTTCGGCGCGGTGCTGGGTGCCATGGCGGTTGCAGCTGCCAGCTTCATCGTGTCGATGCTGGTTCGCGATGTGACCGTGCTCACCGTCTTGCTCGGCCTGGCAGTCGCGCTTGGCGCCGGCGCCGGTGCAGCGGTCGCCGAGCGCAATCAGCTCGCAGCCGACCTCGCTGATGCGGCCGCGCGATGGTGGCGATCTCCGCGCACGGCGGGCCATCCATGGCCGTTCGCGGCCGTCGCTCTCGTTTGTGGCGCCTGGACCCTGCACTTCCTGAGCCAGGCTTACGTCTACAAGGCGGACGGACTCTGGGCGGGTTACATCAACATCTGGGGAGACTGGGCTGCGCACCTGTCGTTCGCGGGCTCCTTCGCCTACGGGCACAACTTTCCCCCACAGTTTCCGATCGACCCCGGCAACCACCTCGGCTATCCATTCATGATCGACTTCCTCGCGGCCAACCTCGTGCCGTTTGGGAGTCACCTCACGTCGGCGCTGGTTCTGAGCAGCGGCCTTTTGGGTCTCGCCCTTCCCGCGGTTCTGTACCTCTCGGCCCAGCGCTTCGCGGGAGGCCGCGCGGCGGCGGCAATCGCGGTCCTCGTTTTTCTGTTGAGCGGCGGCCTCGGCTTCATTTACGTGGTTGCCGATGTTCAGCACGGCGGTTTCGGGGCGCTCCTGCATCTTCCGCGCGAGTACACGCTGAACCGAGACCTCAACTATCAGTGGCTGAACCCGGTGCTTGCCTACATCGTGCCGCAGCGTTCCACGCTGTTCGGTTTCAGCGTGGCGCTGATCGTGCTCGTGCTGCTGTGGATTGCAGTCCGCGAGCGATTGGGCTGGCGCACGTTCCTTTTCGCAGGCGTGGTCGCGGGAGCGATGCCGGTGTTTCACGTCCACGCGTACGGCACTGTTGTCGCGCTGTCGATTTTCTGGGCGATGTTCAGCCGCCGGCGAGAATGGCTCGCGTTCTTCATTCCAGCCATCGCGATCGGCGTGCCCCTGGTCGTTTGGATGCTGCCGCCCGCTAACAACAGCGAGTGTGGTGTTGGCCCGAGCGTCGCCGGCTACTGCATCAAGATGGGATGGCTGACGGACGGGGACAACTGGGCATGGTTCTGGATCAAGAACACGTCGGTGTTCATCCCTCTCCTCATCGCCGCCCAATTCCTCCGTCGGTGGTTTCCGGCCGGCTTTGGAAAGTGGTTCGCGCCGATGTGGCTGTGGTTCCTTGTTCCGAACGTCATCGTGCTGCAGCCATGGGATTGGGACAACACGAAGTTCTTTATCTTCTGGGCGCTGCTGGGCAGCGTGATGGTCGGCGGTTTGCTGGCGGGACTTTTCAAACGCGGGCCCGGGGCGGCGCTGTTGGCATCGGTGCTGTTGGTCGCGCTCGTGCTGTCGGGGGCGCTTGACCTCGCGCGAGCGTCGGATCCGGCGCTCAGCTCCTACCAGTTCACTGACGCCAAGGGACTGCAGGTCGCGGATTGGGTGCGGCAGAACACCAGCCCGGACGCGGTGTTTGCGGTGGCCGACGAGCACAACAACCCGATCGCCACGCTCTCAGGGCGGCGGATTTTGGTGGGGTACCCGGGTTGGCTGTGGACGTATGGGGTCGCGGACTTCATTCAAAAGGGCGCCGACCAGAGGCTGATACTCGAGGGCGCTCCGACGACCACCGACCTCGTCGACAAGTACAGCATCAGCTACGTGCTCATCGGTCCGCAGGAGCTGGCCGACCCTCGCAACGCGAACATCGCCTACTGGGATCACTACGGCACGCGTGTGTACTCCAACGGCGAGTACTCGGTCTACAAGGTGTCCGCGGGTTAGGGAGCGGGGATGCCCAGGGGCCGCTCGGGCCCGGGCTTCGGCGTCTCCGGCTTCGGTTCGTTCCGAGACTCCTGGGCGGCCTCGAGCAATCGCGCCACGCGTTTCATCTCGCGGTCGCCGCGGTCGAGGCGATTGACGATCTGAAGCAGGATCTCGTCCTGGTGCATCAGGTGATTCATCAAAGCCTTCAGCTCCTCTTCGGCTTTGACGTTGAGCTCGTAGTCGTGTTGCGAGCGCAGCCGGTCGCGGTCGGCCTGCCGGTTGAACGCCATCAGCACCAGTGAGAGCCACGCAGCCACCTCAAGGGTGAGGATGAAGTTGAGGAACTGGAACGGGTAGGGGTCCCAGCGGTTGATAAGGCTGAGCGCGTTGAGCACCACCCACACCACCATCAGTCCGAGCTGGGCGAGGACGAAGACCCAGCTGCCCACAAGGCGGGTGAAGTCCATCGCTATGCGGTCTGCGAGCGTCAGCCTCCTCTCGGTCTCGCGGTTGAGGTCGCGGACCGGTGGGTGGTCGTGCTGATGCTTGATGAGATCGCGCGCGATGTCTTCGATTTCTCGGCCGATTGACATGGGTCTTTCCTCTTGGGGTTGCCGCATTGTCGACGCGGGCCGAACATAGCTTGGCCTAAAAGCACCTGCGCTGGCTACAGAAAGTAAGCAGCGGGGTGGGTTTTCAGCGGTAATCGTGGGAGCGCTGGCTCGGCCTTGGCACGCCTTCTAGGGCCTGGATGTGGGAGGCCAGCACCGACCAGACACCGTCCTGCCTCTGCATCACGCCATCGATGACAAGGATTGGCTGGCGGTTGGCCACCTGGCGGTAGCGGTCGTACACGTCGGGCTTGATGGTCACGTTGACCTGCCCGAACTCGTCCTCCAGCGTAAAGAAGCGGATCTTCTTCGCGGTCGAGGGCGCCTGGCGGGTGATCACGAGACCGGCGACTCGCACGGTTCGCCCGTTCGGGATGGCAGGGAGCTGGTTGCTCTCGAGGGCGCCGAGGTCGGTGAGGCGGTCGCGGCAGAAATGGATGAGGTGGTGGCCGGTCGAAAGGTCCGAGATTCGGTACTCGAGCTGGTTGACCTCGAAGTCGTCGAGCGCAGGCAGCTCGGGGGCGGTGCCGTTGAGCCGCAGCTCTGACTGGGACTGGATGCCTCGCCTGAGGCCGCGGCCATGCCATCGCTCCTGCCAGCCCCATAGGAGCTCGCGCCTGGGTTGGCCGAGCGCATCGAATGCGCCGACCATGACGAGGTTGCGCACTGCGCGTGGGCCGATGGGGCCACCACGCAGGCGGTCGATGAAGTCATCGAAGGATTTGTAGGCGCCGCGCTCGCGCTCCGCGACGATGGCCTTGCGACCGTCCTCACCGAGGTCGCGCACGTAGTTGAAGCCGATGCGCATGGCGTGCTCTGCCTTAACAGGCAGGGTTCCAGTGATTTCGAAATCGCCATACGTTCCCTCGTGGCGTGCAGGTTGG
>DATCPW010000314.1:0-8858 GCA_036569865.1 Candidatus Dormiibacterota bacterium | reverse complement strand
GGGCTGCCGATGGTGAATCCGCCACGCACCCCGCTGACGATGCGGGCGAAGTCGGTCTCGATCTTCTGCCTGCCGCCTCGCCCGTGGCCACCCTGCCGGCGTGCGAGGTCGCGGCGCAGGTCGTCCTCCGAGATCTCCAATCCCGAGGGCAGGCCTTCGATGATCACGGTGAGCTGGGGGCCGTGCGACTCCCCCGACGTCAAGTAACGCAGCATTGAGGCGATGATAGGGACTCGGGTGAACCAGCCCCTTGAAGTTGCGCTGATCGACGTCGGCGGCACGCTGTGGCCGAACTCGTGGCCTCTGCGCGAAACCGATGGCGACGGACGGCATCGCAGGGTAGCCGCCGCGCTACCAAAGTTGAGCGCGGACGCGGTCGATGCCATCGTTGCGGACCTCATCCAGAGCAGCCGCATCGGCGACCAGGCGCGCAGCATTAACACCGAGCACACAGTGAAAGTCCCGCCCGCGGAGCTGCTAGTCGCCACCTCCCTCGCGCGGCAGGGTCTGCCCTCCGACGGCGAGACCGTGGCGCGCATTCGGCGGGCGATGGCGCTGCCGGTCGCCGATCGCCTCAAGCCGCTGCCTGGCGCCGTCGAGCTGCTTTCAGACATCCACACCCTCGGCATGCGGACCGTGATCGCCAGCAACACCTACTGGCGCGACGCTGAGAGCTACTGGGAGGATTTTCGCCTTCTCGGCATGGCGGATCACGTCGACGCGATAGTCACCTCGGTCGATGCCGGCCACCTCAAGCCGCACCCTGCCGTTTTCGAGATGGCCATGCGCGCAGGCGGCGCGCCGGCTGAGCGGTGTGTCGTGATCGGCAACAAGGAGTCGAACGACATCGAGCCCGCCCTCGCGCTCGGCATGCGCACGATCCTCGTGCACCCCGACGACCCCATCCCGGCCTCGAGCCGGGCCCACGCGGTCGCGCCGGACCTGTGGGCGTGCGCGCACGCGTTGAAAGCTATGCTCGCCGCATCGTGAAGAACGAGATGGAGCGCGACGTCGACCGCCAGGTCGTCGTGCTCGATGTCAACGGGGAGCGTGCACAATTGCTCATCCCGGTTCATAAAACGCTGCTCGAGGTGCTGCGCGAGGACATGCAGCTGACGGGCACCAAGCACGGTTGCGAGCTCGGCGAGTGCGGCACGTGCACGGTGCTGGTCGATGGCAAGCCGGAGCTGAGCTGCCTGGTGCTGCCAGTGCAGGTCGAGGGCCGCGCGATCACGACGATTGAAGGAATGGCGAGCGGATCGGAGCTGCACCCTTTGCAGCAAGCGTTCGTCGAGCTCGGCGCGGCGCAGTGCGGCTACTGCACGCCGGGCATCCTGCTCGCGGCGAAGTCGCTGCTCGAATCCAACGGCGCGCCAACGAGGGATGAGATCCGCGAAGCGCTCGCGGGCAACCTGTGCCGCTGCACGGGCTACTCCAAGATCATCGACGCCATTGAGCTCGCCGGACAGCGCATGAAATGACCGCGAACAACGGCTTCTCAGTCATCGGCAAGCCGTTTCCCAAGCCCGACGCCGTGTCCAAGGTCACGGGCCGCGCCGTCTACGCCGACGACATGCTCCCCGCCCGCACCCTCCACTGCCGCATCCTCCGTAGCCCGCACCCCCACGCGCGCATCCTCTCCATCGATACCTCGGCGGCGCGCCGCATGCCCGGCGTACTGGCCGTGATCACGGGCGCAGACCTCCCCATCAAGTTCGGCATCCTTCCCGTCACGCAGGACGAGCGTGCCCTGGAGCACGAGAAGGTGCGCTACGTGGGCGACCCGATTGCAGCGGTTGCCGCCGTGGACGAAGAGATCGCGGCCGCCGCGTGCGATGCAATCTCGGTCGAGTACGAGGTCCTGGAGCCTGTGATGTCCATAGACGAGGCGCTCGCCGAATCGAAGGATGAGCGAATCCAGGACTACGGCGGCCCAAACAACATCCACAAGCTCGTCGCGCTCGAGTTCGGCGACGTGGACGCGGGCTTTGCCAAGGCGGATCACATCCGCGAAGACGTCTTCTTCTTCCAAGGCAACACGCACCTGCCGATGGAGCAGCACAGCGCCATAGCCACTTTCGTCGACGGACGGGTGACCCTGTGGTCGTCGACGCAGGTCGTGCACTACGTGCACAGGGCGCTTGCGAAGGTGCTCGAGCTGCCGATGAACAGGATCCGCGTGATCGGAGCGGCGCACGGCGGCGGGTTCGGCGGCAAAACCGATCCCTTCGCGCACGAGATCATCGTCTGCAAGCTGGCCATGCTTACGGGCCGCCCGGTCAAATGCACGCTGACCCGCGAAGAAGTCTTCTACGCACATCGCGGTCGCCACCCCGTCCTGATGTGGGTCCGCACAGGCGTCAAGAAAGACGGCCGTATCACAGCAATGCATTTCAAGACCGCGCTCGACGGAGGTGCGTACGGCTCGTACGGCGTCGCCTCCACCTTTTATACCGGTGCCCTCCAGACGGTGACCTATGACATTCCTGCCTATCGTTTCGAAGGCTGTCGCGTTTTCACCAACAAGCCGCCGTGCGGCCCGAAGCGAGGCCACGGCACTCCGCAACCGCGCTTCGCGCTCGAGCTACATCTCGAGAAGATCGCGCACGACATCGGCATCGATCCCGTCGACTTGAAGCAGAGCAACTTCGTCAAGCCGATGACCCGCACCGTGAACTGGCTGCGCGTGACGTCGTGCGGCCTCGATGAATGCACCGAGCGCGTGATGGCCGCATCCGGATATCGCGCTCGTCGAAAGCGCCCCGGCCGTGGCATGGGGTTCGCGATATCCAGCTACATGTCGGGGGCGGGCACCGCGATCTACTGGAACGACATGCCCCACTCCGAGGTGCAGATCAAGGTCGACCGCGGCGGCGTTACCGCCTACTGCGGAGCGATGGACATCGGACAGGGCTCGGACTCCGTGCTGGCTGCGATCGTCGCGGAGGAGCTCGGCCTCCAACCACGCGATGTTCGCCTGGTCACCGCCGACACCGACACCACGCCCATCGACCTGGGCTCCTACTCCTCGCGAGTGACTTTCATGGCGGGCAACGCCGCGCTGCAGGCGGCTCGGAAGATGCGCGATATGCTCGTCGAAGCGGTCGCCGCAAAAATGGGCCGCGAAACAGATGCGGTGACCGTCGCCGCGGGCCGCATCGGCGACTTCACCTTTGAGGAGGCCAGCATCCTCGCCGAGGCTCGGTTCGGGACGCTGACCAGCGCAGGCAGCTATACGCCGCCGAAGATCGCTGGTCCGTACAAAGGCTCCGGGGTCGGCCCAAGCCCCGCCTACAGCTATTCGGCGTGCGTGGTCGACCTCGATGCGGACCCACGGACCGGGATCGTGCACCTCAACAAGGTGTGGATCGCGCACGACGTAGGCCGCGCCATCAACCCGCTGCTGGTCGAAGGCCAGGTGGAGGGCAGCGTTTACATGGGACTCGGCGAGGCGCTCATGGAGGAGCAGGCTTTCCGCAAGGGTTTGCACAAATGGCCTTCGATGCTCGAGTACAAATCGCCGACCTTCATGGACATGCCCGAGGTCGAGACCTTCATCGTCGAGACCATCGATCCGGAAGGACCATATGGCGCCAAGGAGGCCGGGCAAGGCCCGCTCCTTCCTGTGATCCCCGCCGTCAGCTCGGCGGTCTTCGACGCGCTTGGTGTCTGGATCGATGAGATTCCTGTCACGCCCGAGAAGATCGTCGAGGCGCTCAGGCGCAAAGAGAAAGGGGAGTCCCCTCGGTTCGGACCCGTGCGCTTTCCTGCTATCCCCTACCCCACTTGCATCAAAGTTGAGCCGCCACCCAAGGAGCTCGTAGACCGATGAGAGGGATCGGCGAGATATTCGGTGTCCAGGTGGGTCAGGTGCTAGGCGCCGCTGAGCACCGGAACGGAACGTATCCGACATACGTGGAGCGAGGAGCGCAGGCGGCAACAACGCAGATGGCCCGCATGGGCGCCGAAGATCCGTCGATCATCTCTCATCGGTCTACGTAGTGCTTCGGCTGCCTCGATTTAGGTACCTGCGGCCGAAGACCGCGCGCGAGGCCGCACACATGGCGACCGAGCTCGGACCGCGCGCCATGTTCGTGGCCGGCGGCACCGACCTGTTTCCAAAATTGAAACGCCGCCAGTTCGAAATCGAAGCGCTCATCGGTCTCGACTTTCTTTCACGCCAGGTCCGACCCGGCTCGCAGGAAACGGAGCTCGGCGCCGGCGTCACCTTATCCGCCGCGGCTGCGAACGATCACCTGAGCCAGCAGTTCATGGGTTACGCAGAGGCCGCCGGGCTCGTGTCGTCTCCTCCGCTCAGAAACGCGGGCACCATCGGCGGCAACCTGTGCGTGGACACGCGCTGCAACTACTACGACATGACATACGAGTGGCGAAAGGCGATCGGCTTTTGCTTGAAGAAGGATGGCGCGATCTGCCTGGTGGCCCCGAGCAGTCCGCGGTGCTGGGCGGTCTCGTCCTCCGACACCGGGCCGATGGCGATGGCGCTCGAGGGGATGGTGACGCTGGCGAGCGCCGATGGCGAGCGCGAGCTACCGGTCGCAGCCCTGTATCGCGACGACGGCATCGATTACATGGCGAAGCAACCAAGCGAGGTGGTCACCGGCCTGCGCCTGCCCGCGATCGAGGGCAACCACAGCGCATACGTGAAGCTGAGGCGTCGCGGCTCGATCGACTTCCCTATTGCCGGCGCGGCCGTCGCGCTGCAATTGGAGGGCGACGTGGTGAGGAGCTGCCGAATCGTCCTGTCCGCTGTCGCGTCACATCCGCTCGAGGCGAGGGCGGCTGACGAGTTTTTGACCGGCAAATCACTCGACGAGGAGACCGTCCGGGCTGCGGCTGAAATCGCCGCCAAACCCGCCAAACCCCTCGACAACGCCGACCTCACCCACTTCTGGAGGAAGCGGATGGTACGGGTTGTGGTCGAGCAAGCGATCGAGTTGGCAGCGACCAGAAGCGGGGGGTCAAAGGTTAAGCTTCTAGGTCAACAAACGTAATGGCTATTTTTAGGCGACGCCAGGCGGGCCAGGGCATGGTCGAATATGCCCTGATTCTTGCGCTCGTCGCGCTCATCGTGATCGTTGCTCTGATCGCCACCGGCGGCCAGATGATCAACCTCTACTCGAACATCATCCAGACGATGTGTCTGTACCACGCAGGCTGCTGACCGAGCCTAGCTCGCCAGCCGGCTTCTTCGCTCCATCGTCGCTAGCCCGCTAGCCTGTCTTGCTAGCGCGGCATGGTTGGTCGGGGTCCCCCCGGCCATAACTTTGTCTTAGCTGCTCTCAGTCGTCGCGTTGAGAAACTGGTTCGTCATAAATCCAATCCCGGGAAGGAGAGCAGCCACGCGCGAAGCGCCTGGCGACGAGAGGAAACCGACTGGTTTCCTCTTGTACTTCTTAGTCACCCCTGGCTGACCCTGCTGCCTCCGCCGCCCTCTCCGCCTTGCGGCGAATCGCGTCCCAATCCTTGTGGGCCAGCACCTCAGGTGAGAACAGCGCGTTGGTGAGACCGACGACCCTGACCCCAAGCCGTATGTAGTCGGCCACCTGGCCGATCTCGACCCCGCCCGAAACCCAGTAAGGCACGCCCCCCATAGGGCCACTCAGAGCGCGGATGTATTCAAGCCCGCCGATCGGGTTGATCGGAAAGACCTCCACCAGCGCGGCGCCGGCGAGGCGAGCCTGGTAGATCTCCGTGGGCGTCGTCGCACCCATCACGCAGAGCAGACCTTCCTTTCGGCAGGCATCGGCGACGTCAGGGAGCAGCACGGGAGTGACGATGAAGTCGGCGCCGGCGTCCTTAGCCTCCTCGACAGCGCCAGGATCCCAAACGGTGCCGACCCCGACCGCGGTTTTCCCCCCGGTGGTGGCGAGGAGGCCGCGCACCATCTCGAAGCATGAAGGCACGGTTGTGGTGACCTCGATGGTCCGGACCCCGCCTTCGATTGCGGCCAGGCACGCCTTGAACCCGGCATCGGGGTCGAGGGTGCGGATGACACCGCAAAGGGAGTTGGGGAAAATCTCGTCGATGCTCTTCAAGCCGGGCTGATTATCCCGGTATCCTCCCCGCCCGGTACGGGTGGGGAGGTGCCCCGAATGGGCCGGAGGGGGGCACCTCCTCAATGCCCCATCCCGTCAGGTCTGTAGCACGCAGCCGCCTCCATGGCTGCGGTATGGTACATACGTATGACCGGGGCGACTGCGGCTACCGAGACCACCCGGGAATTGATCATCCACGCCGCTGCCGACTCCCTCCTCGAAAACGGCTACTCGGGCACCAGCGTCCGCTCGATCGCGTCCAAGGCGGGCGTGGCGATCGGAAACCTCCAGTACTGGTTCCCGACCAAGTCGGAGCTCCTCGTCGAGGCCTGGCGCTACCTCACGGCCAAGTCGGTCGAAGAGCTGCGCGCCGCCATGAACCAGCTCACCGACCCCCTCGAGGTCCTGGAGCTCGGCGCCGAGTCGATCTGGGCCTCCCTCCGCCAGCTGGGCGACGTCCAGCTAGCGGCCTTCGACCTGCTGGTCCAGGCCCCACGCACCGAACGCCTTCGCGCTTACCTGCCCGAGCTGTTCACCCGGTATCGCGAGGTGATCCAGGAGCAGCTCGACCGCCTCGAGGCGGACGGGCGCATCAGGCTGACGGTTCCACGCGAGGTGCTCGTCCCTCTGGTCCTCAACACGGTCCTCGGATTCGGCCTCTACTACGTGGTCACGCGAGACGACGAGTCCTGCCTGCGCGCCCTGTCGGCCTTCAGCCAGCTGGCCGCGAGCCTCATCGAGCCCGTCGAATGACTGCCCAAGCGCTGCAGATAGACAGGGAGCTCGAGCGCCTGGACGGCCTGTGGGAAGACGGCCTCCAGGACACTTACAAGTCCTACATGGACGCCGTTGGCGCGTACGAGCCTGCCGACAGGCCGAGGCTGGCCCTCGCGGCAGCGCTGATCGAGTCAGGACTCAAGCTTCAGGGGCTCGGGGGGCGTGCGGCGGCGGCGGCCCCGCTCCTCATGGGTGACCTGTGCCTCGCCCGTGCCTCGCGCCTCCTCGCCGACCACGCCTCGCAGACCCTGCAGGTGGCCTTTGCGCGCGCGATCGAGACAATGGCCGCGAACGCAGCCTCAGGGGAAGCCGGCGAGCCGGTGCGCGACTTTCTCGTCCAGGCCCTCGAGAGCGGGCGATGATCGCCCAGCGGCTGCGGTTCAAGACTTCTGCGCCCACCCAGTTCGTCGACATCACCGAAAAGCTTCGTCAAGAGGTGCGGCGGTCGGGGCTGCGGATGGGACGCATCCACCTCCAGTCGCTGCACACAACCGTCGGAATTGCGGTCAACGAGAACGAGCCTCTGCTGCTGCGCGACTTCGAATCGCTGCTCGAGCGGCTGGCACCCAGCGGCGCGGGCTACGAGCACGACGACTTTGCTCGGCGGTTCGAGATCGCGCTGGACGAGCCCATCAACGGCCACGCGCACTGCAGGCAGCTGCTCCTGACAGGCTTCGCCACCCTCCTGGTGGAGAAAGGAGACCTGGTCCTGGGCCGGTGGCAATCAGTGTTCGCGGTAGAGCTGGACGGCCCACGCACCAGGGAGCTGGCCGTGCAGCTGGACGGAGACTTCGCCGAGGTTCGGCCGAAGGCCGACCAGGAGCTCGTCGAGCTCGAGCTCACCCGCCAGCTCCTTGCCGACCCCGACCCCGTCGCCGTCCCCATGCGTCGCCTCGTCGAAGCTGGAGGCAAGCGCCTCCGCCCCCGCCTGGTCCAGCTCACGGCGCACGTCGGCCCGCGCCACGATCCCCTCCGCGCTGCCGCCCTCGCTGCTGCCGTGGAGCTCCTCCACAACGCCACCCTCATCCACGACGACTACGTCGACGAGAGCACCCACCGGCGAGGCCGCCCAACCGTCGCCGCGGCGGAGGGCCCTGAGCGCGCCATCGCAGTCGGGGACTTTTATTTCGCCAAGGCAACGAGGCTAATAGCGGAGATCGGCAACAACGACGTCACGTCGACCATCGCCGACGCCCTCGAAGCGATATGCGCGGCCCAGATCGACGACGTCGCTCTGCGCGGCGCCTACCCGGGCGACCACGAGTCCTACCTGAAGGTAGTGCGAGGCAAGACCGCCGCGCTGTTCGCTGCCTCCTGTGCCTCAGGCGCGCAGCTGTCCGAGGCCACACCCGACGAGGTCGAGGCGCTACGACGGTACGGCGACCTCCTGGGCGTGGCGTTCCAGATGGCCGACGACATGGTCGACTTCAGCCCCAGCTCGGGCAAGCCCGTGGGCCTGGACATCCGCCAGCGCGTCCTGTCGCTCCCCCTGATATACGCGGCGGAGGACAGGGAGGTCGGGCCCGAGGTGCGCCGCCTTCTGGCCGGCTCTCTGGGCGACGCTGAGGTCAACCGGGTCACGGACCTGGTCAGGTCGAGCGACGCGTTGAAGCGAGTCGGCGACGAGGCACGAGCATTGGTCGAAGGCGCCCTGCAAGAGCTGGAGGCAATCGAGCTGGACGGCCTACGCCCGACCTTGATAGGGCTGGCCCGCTCAGCGGTCGACCGCGACTCCTAGGGGCGCTCACCCCTAACAATTCCCACTGTTCCCATCGCGAGGCTTTCGTATCGGACGTTCGCCCAACCCGCTGCTTTCGCCATCGCGCGCAACTCCTCAGGCGTTCGGTACGAGTCGACAGTGTCGCTCAGATACTTGTACGCGGAGGGTTGGCCGCTGATCGCGCCGCCGATAGCGGGTAGCAACGTCTTCAAGTACATGCGGTAAGCGGTACCCACCGGGCCTTTGGGCGGCCGAACGAACTCCAGCACCACGGCGCGGCTCCGCACCACCCGAAGCATCTC
>DATCPW010000313.1:0-3384 GCA_036569865.1 Candidatus Dormiibacterota bacterium | reverse complement strand
ATGCGCTTGCTCGCGGGCCTCCTCGCGGCCCAGGACTTTGTGAGCGAGCTCACCGGCGACGAGTCGTTGGCGCGAAGGCCGATGGACCGTGTGGTGAAACCGCTGCTGGAGATGGGCGCGCACGCGCAGTGGCCGCCCCTCCGCATCGGCGGGCAGGTGCCCCTTCACGGCATCGAGTACGAGATGCCGGTCGCGAGCGCTCAGGTCAAGTCGGCGGTGCTGCTCGCCGGCCTATTCGCCGAAGGCACGACGGCCGTCATCGAACCCGTGCGCACTCGTGACCACACCGAGCTGATGCTCCGGTCGATGGGCGCCGACATTCGATCCGAAGGGGATCGTGTCGAAGTTCGTAGGGCGACCATGCTCAAGCCATTCGATATCGAGATCCCTGGGGACATCAGTGCCGCGAGCTTCTGGCTGGTGGCGGCAGGTCTCGTGCCCGGGTCGACAGTGGTGCTGGCCGGCGTCGGGGTCAATCCCACGCGGACGGCGTTCCTCGATCTCCTGCGCCACCACGGTTTCGACATCCACAAGTCGCGCAAGCGTGTCAGCGCCGGCGAACCGGTCGCCGACCTCGAGGTCCACGCTGCCTTTTCGGATGACCCGCTCGAGGTCGCCGGCGACACCGCCGCGGAGATGATCGACGAGCTGCCGATCCTCGCGGTGGCCGCCACCCAGCTCACAGGGCGCAGCCATATCTCGGGGGCGGCCGAGCTGCGATTGAAGGAGTCGGACCGCATCGCAGCGATGGCTGAAGGGCTCGCCGCGATGGGCGCGAACATAACCGCCAACGCGGATGGTTGGACCATCGAGGGCCCAACCAACCTTCAGGGAGCGCAGGTGCGTTCGCTTGGTGACCATCGGGTCGCGATGGCGCTGGCCGTCGCCGGGCTCCTGGCCGCGGGTGAGACCGAGATCGAGGGCGCGGAATGCGTCGACATCTCCTATCCGGGGTTCTTCGACCAGCTGGAAGACCTGTGCTGACGGTCCGAACGGACCTGGACGTCGAGCTCATCACCCTGGAGCTGCACGAGCTCGAGGTGACCGAGCCGCGCGACGACTTCGAGCTCGAGGTCAAGCGAACGACGCAGGCGGCGAGAACCGGCGAGGTGGGCGACCCCGCGCCGGCGCGCGCCCTGTACAGGCGCTTTGGTATCGACCCGACGCGCGTGCGGCCATCCTCCGAGGCCCTGCTGCGGCGGCTCAAGAAAGGCGAACCGCTGCCACGCATCAACTCTCTGGTCGACGTTGCCAATGCGCTGTCTGTGCAGCTTCAGGTGCCTGTCGGTCTCTACGACCTGGGCAAGGTGCGCGGCGAGGAGCTCGTGGTGAGGCTGGGCGCCGAGGCCGAGAGCTACACGGGCATCGGCAAGGAGCGCGTCAACGTCGCCGGTCGAATCTGCGTCGCGGACGCGGACGGGCCATGCGGCAACCCGAGCTCTGATTCCGCTCGAACGATGATCACGACCGACACGGAGCGCGCGGCGTGGATCTACTTCCTGCCGGTCAGCGACGAGGCGATCGACCGCACGGCAGAGCTGATCGCTGTATTCGGCCGCGGCCTTGTGCGTGTTTTGTAATGGTCACGATCCTCGGCGCCGGCATCGCCGGAACCTCGCTTGCGTGGGCGCTGGCGCGGCGCGGGCGAAGGGACATCGTGGTGTTCGACCCGGCGACGGAGCCCGCGGGCTCGACCTCGAAAGCGCTGGGCGGATTTCGCACGCAGCACGGCAGCGAGCTGAACATCGCGCTGTCGCTCGCGTCCCGGGACTTCTTCGTCGAGCGCGCCGAGCATGTCCACTTTCAGCCCAACGGATACCTCTACCTGGCGGAGACGCCCGAGATGGCCGTCGAGCTGCAGCGCCGGGCCGAGTTCCAGCGGTCTTGCGGGCTGCCCATCGAGCATCCCGACCCGCGGGCCGTTGTGCCGTGGCTTGACGATGCAGCCATTCGGGGCGCCAACTTCTGCTCCCTTGACGGGCAGTACATACCCCTCGACATCCTCGGCTCCTACATGGAGGAAGCACGCGAGCTTGGGGTCGACTTCCGCCTGGGGCGAGAGGCGGGGTTGCGAGATCTTGCCGCCGGCATCGTCGTCATCGCGTGCGGAGTTTGGTCGCCGGAGGTCGCCGCGATGCTCGGCGTCACTCTGGCGGTCGAGGCTGTGGAGCGCGGGATCTTCATCACGGGCCCATACGATTGGCTGGGTGACAAGGTGCCGGTGACGTTGGAGGCGGGGTCGGGTTTCCACTTTCGCGAGCGCGACCGGAGGCTATGGGTGATGGGACCTGGCGACCAGCACGATTGGAATCGCATACGTGAGTGGATCGCGATGCGCGCGCCGCGCGCGGAGGTGCGCGAGCCTGACGGCTTTCTCGCCGGCAACTACGAGATGACCTTTGATCACCACCCGCTGGTGGGCGAGACGGAGCGACCGGGTGTTTGGTCTTCGTGTGGCTTCAGCGGGCACGGCGTGATGCACTCGCCCGCGATCGCGGACAACCTGGCGGCGATGATCAACGGCGACTCGCCACCTCTCGACATCCGCTCGCTGAGCCCGCTGAGGACGGAGCCTCTCATCGACTCGACGCAGCTGTGAGCGCCGCTTCCGAGCAGGTGCTGTGCGTCAAGCGAGAGGACATCTTTCCCGATGGCGCGTGGCATGGTTTCGTCAGCGATCGGCTGGACGAGCGCCAAGCGGTGATTCGCGAACACCACTTCTTCATGGCGCGGGCCAAGGTCGAGGACGATCCGAGCTATCAGCAGATCATCCCGTACGTCGTCTTTCGCCACGGCGATCGGTATTTCCTGACGCACCGCCTGCGCGCCTCATCCGAGAAGCGGCTGCGCAAGCAATACTCGCTGGGCCTTGGGGGCCACATCAATCCGGGGGACCTCGAGGCGGGCGACCCGATCCAGGACGGCCTGAAGCGCGAGTGGGAGGAGGAGGTCGTCTACGACGGCAGCTTCGAGACGAAGCTGATCGGTCTGCTCAACGACGAGTCGTCGCCGGTCTCAAAGGTGCACCTCGGGGTGGTGTTTCTCGTCGACGGCGACACGCCGAACATTGCGATCCGTGAGACGGACAAGCTTGCGGGCGAGCTGCTTACGCTGGACGAGATGCGCATCTACTACCTGGGCATGGAGTCGTGGTCGCAGATGACGTACGACCGCCTCTCGCAGGGTGATCCCCGATGAGATTCGTCGAGGTCGGAGGCACGCGGCTGTCGGCGATCGGGCTCGGCACCTGGCAGTTCGGCTCTACCGAGTGGGGCTACGGCAAGGACTATGCGAGCGGCGAGGCCGGCGCGATAGTCAAGCGCGCGCTGGAGCTCGGGGTGAACCTCATCGACACCGCCGAGATCTACGGCATTGGGCGCTCCG
>DATCPW010000312.1:0-4097 GCA_036569865.1 Candidatus Dormiibacterota bacterium | reverse complement strand
GCCCGCTTGTCCCACTCGAACAGGACGGCCACCGCCACCTCGCCACCGAGCAGGCGGTGCGGCACCTGGATCAGCAGGCCCGCGCCATCTCCACTCTTGCCGTCGGCGTCGAGGCCGCCCCGATGGGCAAGGCGGGCAAGTGCCTGAGCGCCGAGCGCTACGGCTTCGTGGCCCAGGTCTGGGGTGGCCACAAAGCCCATTCCACAGGCTGCCCGGTCCGCGGGTAGCTCCCCCGGCCAGGCAAGGCGTGATCGACGAAGCGCTGGGGGCACTGGTGTGAAGGTACCGGTAACCGGGGAGGCGAGCTAGTGAGCTACTGACAAATCCTTGGGCGAATCGTTATGGCAGCGATACATGAATTACCCACCAAGCAAGGCTTGTACCCGCAGGGCCACGGCAATGTTCAAGCGCGTCTCGGGGTCCTCGAGGTCGACGCCGCTGATCTCCCGGATGCGATCGAGGCGGTAGCGCAGCGTGTTGGGGTGGACGCGCAGGCGCTTGGCCGCCTGCTGCTGCTCGCCTGTCTCGAGGTACGCGCGCAGCGTGGCGACGAGGCTGCCCTTACGGGCCGCGTCGTGCTCGACCAGCGGGCCCAGGTGCCGGCGCGTGTAGTCGACGAGGCGCTCGTCGGTCACCGCCGCCAGCAGTCCCGTCAGCCCAAGCTCTGGCACGGCCACCACCTGGCCCCACCGCTTGAAACGGGCCAGGGAGTCCATCACCGAGATCACCTCGCGCTGCGCTGCGGCCAGGCCTTCCGGCGCCTCGGCCGGGCCGCTGAAGCCGACCGAAACCGTGAAGCCCGGTTTCCACTCGGCGATGTTCTCGCGGATCTGCAAACCGAGCGCGTGCCCGCGTGCCTGGTAGTCGCCAGGTTCCGTGCCCACCGGCAGCAGCGCCGCCACGCTGTCCGATCGGCCCTGCACGAGCGCCCGCCCGTAGCTCGCCCGCACGACGCCCGTGACGCGGCGCAGGAACTCGCGCTTCAGCGCCTGGATCGCATCCTCCGACACCTGGCGCGAGCCGATGAACCCACGAAAGTCGTCGATGTCGACCAGCATCACGATGTGGTGGCCGTGCAGGGGATAGCCGAGGTGCCGCGCCCGGCGCTGGGCCGCGGCCTCCTCGCCGTAGGTGCCGTGCAGCAGGTCTTCGAGGAACTCTCCGCGAATTCGCCCTTCGACCTCGGCCAGCTCCCGCTCCTTGGCGACCGCGAGCGCCAGCACAAGGGCGGCCTGTTCGATGGCCATGAAGGCCAGCTCCTCGTTGTGAGGAGGGTGATCGAGGACCGAGATGTAGCCGAGCACCTGGTTGGCGGCCAGGATCGGGGCGATGAGCCGCTCTCGGGACATGCCGACGTGAGGGAATGCCGGCACCTTCACCGGCCCGCGCCTGGCTTCGACCTCGCGCAGCATGCGCTGGATCTGGGGGTCGAACAGGATGCGCTGCGGGGTGCCCTGCCGCTGGATCGTTTCCTTACGATGGGGGTCGCCGGCGCCGCCCGCGTGGGCAAGCAGGTGGAAGCTGGCGTCCTCGATCGTGACCGCGCTCTCGAGCAGCTCGGCGAGGGTGGCGCAGATCTCCTTGACGCCCTTGCCGTCCAGGACCAGCTCGGTGAAGCGGCGGTGGATTTCCATCGATCGCTTGAGGCGCCAGTGCTCGGCGTTGATGATCCGCTCGAGGAGGGGCGCCATCAGGTCGACCATCTGGACGTCCTGCGCCACCGTGAAGAGCGGGACCTTCAAGCGATCGGCCTCGCTCAGCATTTCAGCAGGCAGCTTGCGCATGTATGGATAGGGCCTGACGACCAGGCCGGCGCCTTCGGAGTCGGCGATCTTGGCGATCAGCCGGATCTGACCCTCGGGGTCGTCTTTGATCGGGAAGCCGGTGGTGAAGATCAGGTCGCCGGCCCTGGGCTGGACCTCGGGCGTCTCCATGGCGCGCACCCACTCGATCGGCCGGTCGAGGCCGTCGGCGCCGGCCACCAGCTTGGCGCTGGCGAAGTGGCCGAAGCGCATGGCCTCGCGCACTGTCGGCTTGGGCTCGGCGAGGGCGTCGGGAAGGACCCTGCGGGTGGTCATAAGTGGAGCTTAGTGTGTGGCCGGGGGACAAGCAAGCCGCTTACAACGTTGTGTAGTGGGCACTAGGAGGGTTACGACGCAGCGCGTAATCTCATGTCAATGACTTACGAAGAAGCGCCGGCGTGCGACCGTCACGAGTCGGTGGTGCCGATGAAGCTGCGCACCATGCACTCGGACTCTTCACAGCCAGACACGGTGGTCGGCCTTTACGAGTGTCCCGAGTGCGGGCACGAACGGCGCTTCCCGATCCGAGTGGGCGAGGCGGCTTAAGAACCGGGCGACAAGCTCGGACGGTGCCGCTCAGCTGCAGGGCCCGGGTCCGCGTCAGCGATTGCGGATCGCAACAGGGTGCGGGTCGATGAACGCATGATGTCGACGGCTTCCTGACGGGAGACGCCGGCGACGTCGGTGAGCCAGACCAAAGCTTCGATACCGAGCGTGGCACGTATGGCGAGGACGAGACGGCGAAGCTTCCCCGCTGGGATCTGTCCGCGCAACGGCATCAACGCGTCTTCGATCCAGCCGATGCCCCGGCCCTGGCGAAGCGGGAGCTCCGCTGGCTGCCGGGAGGATCCTGGCTCGAGCGACAGGCGTAGATGCGCGCGCAGCTCGGCCTCGTAATCGAGAATTTGGCGCGAAAACTTCTCGGCCACAATCTCCAGCCGGGCCATCGGATCGGCTGGAGGCGATTCCCCCAGCAGCGACCGTTCCGAGACAGCGGGGTACGTCGCGGCCACCAGAGCTCGATAGTTGGGAAAGTATCGGAAGGCGGTGGTGCGCGAGACTCCAGCCCGGTCGGCGCTCCGTTCGACGGTAGGCGTCTCTCCCGCGGCTAGAAGCTGGCGGGTCGCCGCGATGAGCGCGTTGCGCGTCCGCGCTTTCTGATGCGTTCTGCCCGTAAGCTCATATGGGATTGACATGTCCATCATGATACTCTAGTGTTCATGGACACCACAGTCCCATGTTTAGCCCAGGAGGTAACTGATGACCAGTCCCACTTCGGTGATCCGACAGGAAGGCGAGGGCGAGCATCTCTGGTTCGCCGGCGGAGGCCTCCTTACGATGAAGGCGAGCTCTGCGGAGACAGGCGGCGCGTTCTCGCTGTTTGAGGATCGCGAAGTACTCGGCAAGCCCACGCCCCTTCACCTGCATCCTGGCGATGACGAGGTGCTCTACGTGCTCGAGGGCGAGATCCTCGCCTACATAGATGGCCAGGAACATCGCGTTGGCCAGGGCGGCGTTTTCGTGGCGCCTCGAGGCGTGCCACACGCATTCCTCGTGACGTCCAAAGCCGCGCGGCTCCTCTGCCTGACCGTACCCGGGACGGGCTGGGCAGAGGTCCAATACAGTGAGCTGTGCGAGCCGGCCAGCCCCGATGCGATCCCTGGGTCCCGCCCGCCCGATTTTGAGAGGGTGCGCGAGGTTGCCAAGCGAAGCGACACCATCGAGATACTTGGGCCGCCGCCGTTTGCGTCGCTCCGGATGAAGCCAACCCCAACGCCAGTCGGGAGCTAACGCCGCAAGCACCCGGGACGGCCGCCGGTGGCCGTCCCAGCACCGAAGTGGGCCCTATTGGCTGGGACACGAGCGGCGCTTCGCGATCCGAGCGGGCGAAGCGGCTAAGCTACCGAGCGCCGACCGCCAGTGCGCCAAGCGCCACCGCGCCGAGCGCTGCCGCCGCTCGCTGTGGCATCGCGATGGCTCGGCGCGCCATCACACTTTCGCGATCAGCTCTCGCAGGACCAGCGGGAGGACGCCGCCGTGGTGCATGTACCCGACCTCGGTGTCGTTGTCGACGCGCGAATGCGTGTTGAACACAGTCTTTGTGCCGTCGTCCGATTCCGCTTCGACCTCGACGGTCTGACCCGGCTTCAGGCTTTCGAGGCCGCGAATCGTGAACCGCTCCTTGCCGGTGAGGCCGAGCGATTGGAGGTTTTCGCCATGCGCGAACTCGAGCGGCAGGATGCCCATGCCCACCAGATTGGAGCGGTGAATTCTTTCCAGGCTCTCCGCGATGAC
>DATCPW010000311.1:0-2633 GCA_036569865.1 Candidatus Dormiibacterota bacterium | reverse complement strand
GCGATCGCCGAGCGCGAGCTGGCGGACCGCTTCCACGTCTACACGCTGCCCACGACAGTGGTCATGTCGGGGGAGGGCAAATCGCTGCACGTGAACTACGGGTACGCGCCGGCGACCAAGCTGGAGCGCCAGCTGGCGGATGCTCGCAACGGCGACCTGAGGGTGACCGCAACCGCTTAAGTCTCCGGACTATCCTGACCAGGATGCGCCGCCTTGCTGCCCTCGCTTGTCTTGCATTGCTGATCGCGGTGGCGTGCGCGCAATCGCCGTCGAGCCAGAACCACGATCTTGTGCTGGGCGCGATCTATCCCCTCACCGGCCCTCAGGCTGATGGAGGCAAGGAGGAGCTTGCCGGCGTCAAGGCGGCCCTCCAGCTGGCCCAGTCGACAGGCGCGTTGAAGAGTCAGGTTCGCTTGCAGGTAGTGGATGCGACGACTCCACAAGCCGCGAGTGCGGCTGTGGACGAGCTCGTCCGCGACTATCACGTGCCGGCGATATTGGGAACGTACGGGAGCACGCTGTCGGCAGCCGCCTCTGCCAGGGCGGAGGCGCTGAAGACGGTCTACTGGGAAACCGGAGCTGTTGCCGACCCCATCACCGCCCAGCGCCAGTACGTTTTCAGGACCGTCGCGACGGGGAGCTCTTTGGGTCGAATGGCCGTCACTTTCACGCATGACGTGCTGGTCCCGCGAATGAAGCCGGCCTCGCCGCGAGTCGTGATCGTGCAGGTGAACGACATCTACGGCCGGTCGGTGGGCGGCGGCGAGGAATCGCTGGCGCACGACCTCGGCATGAGCGTCGTCGACGTCATCGAGTACGACTCGCACGTTTACGACCCGCAAGTCATCGCGGAGCGCGTGGCCTCTGACCGCGCGGACGTCCTCTGGGATGTCAGCTATCTCGACGATGGAGTCGCCATCTGGCAAGCCCTTCTCCGCCAAGGGGTGAAGCTGAAAGCCGCCATCGGCACCAGCTCGGCGTTCTGCATGCTCGCGTTCAGCCAGCGTCTCGGCGCGGGTTCGGTTGGCGTCTACGCGGCCGATAAACCCGACGCCACGATCAGCCCGGCCGCGCTGTCATCCGCCGGTAAGGCCCTGCTCGACCAGGCGCAAGCCACCTACTCGGCGGCCAATGGCGGAGCGAGCATGACGATTCCGGCAGTCGCCGGCTTCGTCGGCGGCTGGACATTCTTCAACAACGTGCTCAACCAGCTGACGGTATCCGCAACGGCGGAGTCGATTCGAAGCGCGGCGCTGAACGTCGACGTACCGGTTGGCGACAGCATCAACGGCGGAGGCGTCAAGTTCGGCGCTGCAGGTGCGCTGGAAGAGGGTCAGAACACGAGGTCGGCGGCGGTCGTCGGGCAGTGGCAGGCAGTCGGCGACATGAAGATCGTGTATCCGCCCGCATACGCCACGGGCATCCCGATGGGGATGCCTGTCTCGCCTTAGAGCGCTACCGGGCGCGCCTTTCTGCCAGGGCGCGCCTTTCCACCAGGCGCCGATCGAAGGCGGCGACGGCTTGACGCCGAGGGCCGCTTTGATCCCGCCTCTCGCCAGACCGCCGTTCAACTTCGGCTCGGATGGTGTTCGCCCGCTGCTCAGCTCGTTGAGGTGCGGAGAGCTCCAGGCCGGCCAGGAACTGCTGGATGGCCAGGTTCACCAGCTTCGGGTGAGTCAGGTTGCAAGCGTGCCCACCGCCCTCGATGGCGACGAATTGTTGGCAGTCGGCAAGGTCGGAGCACAACCGGTGGGCTTTTTCGATATCGATCGCGGCGTCGGCCGTGCCGTGGATCACGAGTGCCGGCGTCTTGATCTCGCCGAGCCGATGATGAATGTCGTCACGGCTCACCAGCGTCTGAAACGCCTGGCGCAGGAGCGAGCGCGGCTTCTGGTACCACTTTGCGATCCACTTGTCGCTGCCTCGCCACTCGTTGCCGAGAATGATCGCGGCGACCGTGCGTGCCAGCTGATCGTTGAGGCCTTCGGCCTCCCAAACGTCGAGCATGACCTGATAGATCGCAACCTTCTCGGGATCTTCGACGCCGGCCTGCGTTCCGAGGAGGATCAGCGCGGAGACTCGCTCGGGGTACTTGAGCGCGAAGCGAAGGGCGACGAAGCCGCCCTGGCTCATTCCGCCAATCACGGCCCGCTCGATTCCGAGAAGGTCGAGCAGCCCCTTCAGGTCGTCGGCCAGGTCCCAGTAGCTGAACGGGTCGTCGGTGTTCTCGGTGTCGCCATGGCAGCGCGCGTCCCACGTGATGAACCTGGTTCCGACCTTTGCGGCCTCGATCTGGGGGGCGAACATGTCGCGGTCCATCAGCAGCCCGTGCGCGAGCACGATGGGCACACCGGCCCCGCCTGTGTCTTGGTAGTTGATCCACTGGCCGTTGACCTGGTGTAGTGGCATGCCGGCGGTCAGCCTCGTCCTTCAAGCGCAAGCTGGACGAGCGTGATGTCCATCCACCGGTCGAACTTGTGGGCAGCGTCGCGGATCGTGCCCACGATCTCGAACCCTAGCTTCGAGTGCAGCTCGAGACCCGCCCGGTTGTCGGTTGCGATGGAGGCCACGATCGTGCGGTAGCCGAGGCCGCGGGCCTCAGTTATGAGCTCCGCAAGCAACGCCCGACCGAT
>DATCPW010000310.1:0-9397 GCA_036569865.1 Candidatus Dormiibacterota bacterium | reverse complement strand
CTCTGGTTTGGGTCGCTCTTCGTCATCCACGACGCGCCGGTCGGCTCCATCTCCGTGCCTTACCTCGGGCCCGTGCCCACGCCCGTCGCGCTCCTCGCCGCCGCGCTCGTTGTCGGCTACTTGCTCGCGAAGCTGCTCCAGTTGCATGCCGGCTGGCTTGGGCGACGGTGGGCAAAGCGCATCGGCGCGCGTATCACCGGTGAGGTTCGCCAGCGGGTCGTCAATGAGCTTCTGGTGCCCCTGGACCGGTTTGAGGCTTCGCGCGCGGCGCTCAATAAGGCGGTGAGCGCGGCGGACGACTGCCCATGAGCCGCGTGTGATAGACGTTCGCTAACCCAGAAGCGGTGATCAGACCCGACGGATACGTCGCCTGGTTGGCGGGCGGCACAGATACCGTGTAGTAGTTCGTGTAGTAATTCCGGTGACTCCGGTGGACGAAACCGCACCCAGAGACTTGGCGAGGCTTTCGAATTGAGCTCAAAAGCGCCGCAAACAGTCTCGGTGGATGACACAGCCTAGATTTCGGGACCGTGAGGCCCCGGGTTCAAATCCCGGGCCCCCGACCAAATCCGAATGCGATCCCGCCTCACGCGCCGAGTCATCCAATACAAATTCTTCGTGGGCATGCATCGCGGAGACCAGTCGCGTGCGGGCAAACAACCAGGTAAATCGGAGTTGTCCTTTAGACCGGGTCCTTGGTCGGGTCCAGGGCAGCCGCTTCCGCCTCCAGCCATTGCTTGGCCGAGGTGGTACGGGAGAGCGGCAGGGCGAGCGCAAAAACGGTTCCTTCATCTGGCGTACTGCTCTCGACCACAAGGCTGCCGCCGGACCTTTCCGCCAGCTGGCGGCTGATGTAGAGGCCCAGCCCGATGCCTGGGACCACGACTTGCGGATCTGCGACCCGATAGAGCCGATCGAAGATCTGCTCCCGCTCGCGCTCGGGAATGCCGACCCCCGTGTCCTCGACCCGAACGATCGCCCGCCGCGAGTCCGTTGATAGCGCGATCTGGACGTGTGGCGTCCGAATTGTGTAAGTCAGCGCGTTGTTGATGAGGTCGTCCAGGATTCGACCCAGCTGGGCCTCGTCGGCCTCAACGGGCACCGGATCGGGGGGCAGCTTGACGGTGACCTCGGCGCGGAGCAATTCGGCTCGCGAGCGCACGCGTTCAACCGCGTCTTCGACGACCGGTCGTAAATCGAGTGTCTCAGTCTCGAGGCGCGGAGGAATGACCTCGAGGCGAGAAGCGTTGAGGAGATCGGCGACGATCCTCTCCAACTCCTGGGTCTTGGCCATGAGGATGTCGAGGGGCGTCTCCCAGGACTCCGGTGGGGAGCCGAGCGAACCGCCACCAAGCAGCGACAGGTATCCCGACAATACGGTTACGGGGGTCAGCAGCTCATGCGCAGCCACGTTCAGAAACGCGCTCTTGGTCTGGCTTGCCGTGTTGGCGGCCACGTAGAGTCGGGTCATCTCTTCGGTGCTCTCGCGGGCGTCCACGAATGCCGCAAGCACGAATGACGTGAGGGCAACGCAGACGTTAAACACCTGTAGCGTGATCATCTTTTGGACCAGCGTCTCGGTGGCGAATGGGCCTGTTCCGTGGACCGCCGACCAAATCGCGACGCCCGACGCGATCAGAGCGGCCGGTGCGGCACCGCGCAGCCGGAACCTCCAGGCCGCCAGCATGATCAGGGGGAAGACCAGGTATTCCAGGCGCAGGCGATTCTGGAAGAGCGCGAAGGTCAGGACGCCGATGACAACCAGGAGTCCGGTGAGCTCTGCGGCCATGCGCAGTGTCGGCGCGGGAGATCGCGCGTTGGGCAGCAGGCTGAAGAGAAAGGGCGCCACGAGGAGTACTCCCATCGCGTCCCCGGTCCACCAGACTGCCCAGGTCGACCAGAAGGTGTCGGTCGGCGTTGCCCCGGACAGCACCAGCGTGGACGTTCCCACGGTGGCGCTGATCGTCATGGCCGCCAGGGCGCCTAGCACGATGATGGCAACGGCATCTCGTAAACGGTCCAACTCGATCCGGAAACCAACTCGATTGAGCAACGCCGCAGCGGTTAGCGGGGCAAGCGTGTTGGCTGCCGCGATCGAGGCGGCGCCCAACGGGGACGGACCGATGGGCAGGTTGACCGCCAGTGCCGCCAGGAAAACGGCGGGCCAAACCCGTCTACCAAAGACGAGAATCGCAACCAGGGCGATTCCGGTCGGCGGCCAGATGGGCGTCACCTGGCCGTGAACAAGGGCCAGTTGCAAACTGACCCGAGCCGCGAACCAGTAGGCCAGCGCGACCACCGCCAACTGCAGCAGAACGCTGAGCAGGCCCACCCTGCGAACCTGGGGGTTCAGCCCGAGCTCTGGGGTACTACCACTCATCGGCTTACCCCGTTTAACGCGGCTCTGCGGAGTTTCTCGCATTCAACCCCCAGTATCCCGACGATACCAGGAGGGTCGCTCATCCTCGTACCCTCGGCGTACCAGGTATCGCGCAGAATCGTGTAGCAACGCTTGTAGCAACGCGGGCGGCCTCTGTCGTCACGTGGCAGCACATGGCGGACTGAAGTGACGGATCGGGCGAACCCAACCGACCTGTGGCGGCTCGCCGCCAACAGTGTGCTACTACGGTTCGGGACCGTGAGGCACCGGGTTCAAATCCCAGGCCCCCGACCATCTCGACTCGGCGACCGGCGCTTCATGTGGCGCCACTTCCATTGCCGAACCCTAGATCTGGTGCCGGGTCAAGAGTTCGCTATGGAAACACCGGACGGGATTTGAACTCTCTTAGCAGCCAACCAGTGTTTAGGTTCAAAGGTCCGTACGGGCAAAGGAAGTCATTCGGCAGACACCGTCACACCATTTGCATTTAAGGCTTCTAACACTTTCAGTCGCCAATCACGAATATCGCGCGCTGTCAACAGTAAGGTCAATCCATTCGCGGTCCGTATGCGGACGTACTCCAAGTCGCTGGCCTTCAACATGTTCATCGATATCAATTGCGCTCCGACCATATCGGACCACTTGACATCAACTTGCGGACCGCCCCGGGGCTTGACCCGTATTCCCCATGGCTGCGTCCACAACCAAGCGCGCTTCGATCCTCGCCATATGTTGCAGCGGGCGCGGACGTACTGACGAGCCGAATGGCTCTGCTCTTCGGCTATTTCCTGTGAAGGCACATCTGAGATGCCGGCCCCGTCGCGCCCTAGGTAGAGCGCGAACCAGAGGCGTCTGTAACGGATCCAGGTGACGTAAGCCGCCAGGGATAGGGTGATCGCCAGGAGCAGCCCTATCCACCCCACGACCGATTGCTTCGCCAGGGCGACCAGAATGAAGATCCCAAGAGCGGCAAGGCTCGTGAGCATCAAGCGATCCGCCCACTGACTCAGCCCCACAAGGCGAGATCTCAGGGCAGGATCGACTTCGTCCGGCACATCCCCCGAATGATGAGAAGTCAATGACCCTTATCTTCGCTGACCGCGTGGGATCCGCCTAGATGTGGTAGCTCGCCATTCAGGGGATCGAGCACGCGGCCTCCGAGTTCGTTCGGGGGGTTCAAATAGTTGTCCCGTCCCCCCGACCAATTCTGAATCTGCCGCCCAACTGGGCGCTTTCCACTCTGAGGTTTCGGCCACTATGGTCGATGCCGTGGGCTGGATTCGAAGGCACCTAACTCTTATCCGTAGCGTGTCCGGCCTCGTCCTTCTCCTGGCGACCGCCGTCGGAGTGCTTTTCAGGATTCTGCCCCTAACCGGCGCCGCACTCCTTGTCGCGGCTCTGCCGGGAATGCTTTCGATAGACATCCCGTATGGACGCGGGCCGGGACGTTTTGCGCTCAACGCCGGACTTCTGGCTGTGTCCGCTGCGGCTCTTGCAGTTGTTCTTTGGCTTCGCCATGCTGATTTGCCCATACCGGCGGTACTCGTCGTCGCGGCATATTGCTGTTGGGAACTGGTCGCCATGACGTTTGATCTCGTGTTTGTCTGGAATTCAAGCCTCCGACAGCGGGTTTACGAGAGGCGCTTGAAGAGCGAGCAACGGTCACGGCAGTAGCGGATTCGATTTCGATAATGGCCGGGTATCGATAACTCTGGTAGAGCGGAGGCTCTTTAGGGCAAGTTCAGGTTTGACTCCCTTCGCGAGCACCATCAAGTGGCGGTTTGACACATAAGGAGTCGCGCGTCCCGATCTTCACTACGTTCCGGCTTGTAGCCTCAGGGCGACCATTTCAGTTGGATGAGAGCAGATTTTCGGTTCCTCCCCGGCATCTTCGGGCAAGTCATCGCGATCGAGGCGCCCCGCGTCAGGCACACTGGCTGAAGGTACAGAACGACCGGACAACGCTTTGCGATGTAAGCGCGTCGATTGCGAACCGGTGCCAGGCGGCCAAAGTTGCTGCATTTCTTATGGGCGGCCGCCTACCTTAGCACTGCGGGGAATCGAGACTCCCAAAAGCAACCATCATTCGGGCGGGGGAGGTTCACTTGTCGAGTGTTGAGGCCGGAAGCGAGCAAAGTCCGATCGGCGACCCCTCAGACACCGCATGGCATCCTGGCGATGCCGTGATTGACCGACTTAGTGCTGCTGCCGCGCCCGACACGATCGCCATCGTGGGCTCTGCTGCCGGGGAGGTTCCGACAGTGCAACCGCCCATTCAGAAAGCTCCACACAACCGAAGTACAACATGGATTGTGACTAGCGCCGTTCTGATGATCGTCGCGATCGCGGTTGGGGCCTTGTGGTACAACGACAACGCGCAGCTCAGCGCGCGAGTCACCAATCTCTCGTCTGAATTGATGGCGACGAACTCCAACTTAGCTAGCACGAACTCCGAGCTTGCCAGCACCCAAAGCAGCCTGGCAGCTGCGAGGCTGGAAGCGGCAAACCCAACTGTCACTACTTGGAATTCGTGTGGTGGGAGCTGCGACATCGGACCGATGGCGTGGCGAGCAGGCGGTGTGCCGGATACGTTCACATACCACCTCGCATTCACCTCGAACGTCGAGGTGACTTATGGGTTCATCGAGCTTCAGCAGTACGTGAAATTCGCCACGTGCGACAGGAGCCAGTTCTACATGCTCAAGCCTGCTATTAGCAAGACCGTTGGATGCCTTGCGAGAAGCGGTGTGGTACTGCGCCCTCCGTACTACGGTGGCGGCCGTGCCCAGAACGTGGACTTCCATCAAGGCGAGGGCTGCGCGAGTTGGATCATGGTTATGTTCCCGACCTATGCGAATCAAACAGCGCGTGTGCACCCGAATGTCTCGGTCACTTACCGCCCCGCATCTAAACCCACGTGCTGAGCGCCTCCTGACTACGATCTTTGTCGCTGCAATCGCTCCTAGGGTCGTCTTGCCGGTCAAATTCTCCCGGAGAGCGATAGCGGGCGGCTGTGCTTATACGGTTAGCTCCGGTGCGACGAAAGTGCCGTCCTTGATTTCCGCGTAACTCTTCGGCGGCAAACTGGCTCTGATGCCGAGCAGGGTGTGGGGTACACAAAGTCCGTCGAGTTCGATGTCGCACTCGCAAAAGGTGTGGGGTTCAGAAACTCCGTCAAGTTCGATTCCGGATCTCAGCGCTGCCTTTGTGCCCATCGTTCTGGCCGCAAGGACCTTCGCCCAAGTCGTGTAGCAACCCAGGCGGCACCCACCGGCACGTAGCGGCACGTGGCGGACTCAAGCCGCAGGACGCGGTGAACTCAAACGGCCTCTGGCGGCTTCCACCGAACCGAGCGCTATTACGGTTCGGGACCGTGAGGCCCCGGGTTCAAATCCCGGCCCCCGACTTTTCAGACAAAAGCTTCCAGATATGAACCCGCCAACCGGACCTGTTGGCGGACCCGCCGGCCTGGGTTCGATCTAGCGGACGAGTAGGGTAATTGCGACCACGGCCGGAGCGACATGGACCACGATGGGCACCTCGAACATCGATCGCAATGCGGAGATCCGGGTGGTTCCAGGCATCTGGGAGAGGAACCCGCCAACGCCTAGCAGAACCACGATCCAAGCTGTCCAATTTGGGACAACCGCCGTTTGGAGCAAACCGGCTCCCACCACCAGCTCCGACCCGTACGCGATCAAAATATAGATCCGAAAGGCCAAACCCATCCATCCATCGAGGGCCTCGAACACCTCCGGCAACCGCTTCGTAGACGCCAGCCGGTCGGCCGCCCACAGCGCCGTCGTGCTTCGATAGCTGGCGACGATCACCCACCAGACCGACCCGATGGAGTATCCGGTCGCGCCTGCGATCACCTCGGGCTGGAGCGTGGATGCACCGAGAACACTGAGCCCGGCTGCGTTCAAGACCACAGCCGCGATCATCAAGCCATTGATCCAGGACCATGCTCCTCGGTGCGCCGCGATCAGTTCCAAGTGTCGCTCCGCGGGCGAGAACCAAACCTCTAACCACCGGATGGGAATTGCGGCTCCAACCAGGAAGCAAAGTGCTCCACCCAAAAGCAGCAACGCCGCAGTAATCTGTCCGTTCACCCGGCATCCCTCGACTCGATCGGCAATAGTGTCGGTCCGAGCATAGGAACGCCAGATCGTGAACAGTGATGCCAGGCAGACGGCTCGGAGAGCTGGCTCACGGTCCGGGGAGGAGGAGCAGACCCAGCGCCTGGCCGACCCACTGTCCATAGCGGCTGACGTTCCAGCCCCGCCCCTGCGTGAGGTCGAGGAACATGTTTGGGCCGTCCAGAGTGAGCAGGATATCCGTCGCTTCCTCCGGTCCCAGGCCGGGCTTTAAATAGGCCCTCGCGGACAGGGTGTCGACGAACCTTCGGTAGCCGATGGCGCGGAGCCGCTCATGGTGGTTGAAGACCTCCAGGACCTCGGGATCGGTGTCGGCGGCCGCCTGGGCGACCCGGTTCAGCGATGCCGCGCGGACAAGGATTTCCACCGTGCCGTCCACGAAGAGCTCAATTGCCCGCTGCCCGCCGGCGGTCGTCGTTGCCTCGTCCCACCAAGCTGTCTTTTCCGGGGCAAGGTTCTCGGCGCCCATCACGGCCGCGTCTACAGCGGCCGTCAGGACGGCCGCCTTGGTGTGGAACACGAAGTACACAGTCTGCGTGGCGACGCCGGCCCGTCTGGCGATGGCTTCCATTGTCGCCCCGTGGTAGCCGTTCGCAGTGAACTCGTGTGCTCCTGCCTGCATGATCGACCTGCGCGTCGCCGCGGCACGCTCCCTTCTAGGAAGTCCCTTGACGTCGCTCATCTCCGCGATTATGCTTGATCGGCACGCTAGTGATTGACTCTAGAGTGATGCCCTAGCGATACTGGAGGCGGAAATAATGATGTCTCGTCAGGCCATACACCGACTCGGGTCCATTGGCGTTGCCGCCGGAGCGCTCGGCGCCCTGAGCGCCGTCGTCCTCCTCATGTGGCCGCCCCAGGTCGCGCCGGGGCCCGTCAGCTATCCCCTCACCTCAACCGGATTCCGCATCGCCCAGGCCTGGTTCTTCGTCCATCACTTTGGACTCATCGCAGTGCTCGTCGGACTGGCCACTTCCGGCGCCGTGGGCTCCGGGCGAATCGCCCGCATCGGAGCCTGGTCGGCCGTCGCAGGCGCGCTCATGCTGGCCGGCGCGGAGCTGCTCGCCATGCCCTACGCCAATGCCGACTTCACCCTGGCGTACGCGGGTCCCATGGGGGCGGCCTACGGAATCGCCACCACTCTCATCGGCGCGGGCATGATCGCTGCCGGTATCGGCGTATTGCGAACCAACCGCTGGTCGGGGTGGCACCGATGGATTCCCCTGGCTATCGGCATCGCCGAGTTTGTTGTGCTTACACCCGGCATTCTTGGCGGCTTCGTCGCAGCGCGCCTTGTAATCGGCTTCTGGATGGTCCTGTTTGGGTTCCTCGGATGGGGCCTGCGCGCCGAATCCGGCATTCACACCACCGTCGATATGGCGCGCATCCCCGAACGCGGTCTGAACCAGAAGCCGACTTAGGCCGGCAGCTCCAGGAACCTTTGAGGCGCTGGGCGCTCAGCTATCGCCGCCACACCTGACTTCGCCACCGGAACGTGCCTCTTCTCGATATCGTCAACCACGCCCCGGAAATCCGTTGTTCCTGGATTGTCTACGCGACCACCATGTCGCCGGAGTTGACATCGCCTCGCTGCCGGGTCCGGAACCACCGATCATCAAGGGCGGGTTGATGCCGCAAATCGTTATGTTGTGAGACAGACCGAAAGAGAACAAGCCTGACGACGAGTCCACGATGTCCTGAGATGACACCTCGATGCAGAACCCTGGACGAGGTCCAGAGACTCGTGCGCGTAGCCCTGCTTTGCATAGCCAGCTAGCAATCCGTCAGGCGGCTGACCTCGCGCGATCGTCCTTGCGCCGTTTGTGTGGGGGAATTCACGCGGGCGTCTACTTAATGGAAAGGGGGAGAGGGCTTACCTCGCCGATTCCAACGCGGAGCTTGATGTAGTAGTTCGTGTAGTAATTAAGGCGACCTCAGTGGATGAAACTGGTTGAGAATCGTCCAACGAGCTCGCGAAATGAGCTCAAAACGTTCGAAATCGGTCTCGGTGGACGAGACCGCCTAGATTTCGGGACCGTGAGGCCCCGGATTCAAATCCCGGGCCCCCGACCAAAATCCGAATTCAGCGGTCATCGTCACCGAAATCTCTGAATGTCTGAGTAACTCAATCACGACCTGCGGCGACACGAGCCCGAACGAGGCGGCACTTGATTCTGCGTGCCAACCCGCCCGCCCGCAACAAACGGCGACCGTAACTCTCGTCGGTAATCACTACTAGGACGCAGGGCCGCGTGGGGGCATGTCCGAGAGACCTGTATGCAGCCGTCGATGTTTCGGGTTCACGGAAATGAAGGAGTGTGCCGTGGAAGGTCGATCGAACTTGTCAGCACGTCGCCCCACTCGTCGTTCTGTCTTGGTTACGGGACTGGCGGTAGGAGTAGGAGCCGCGGGCTACGGGCTGCTGGCAAACGCTATACCTGCGCTCACCAAAACAAGTGCTGATCTCAGATCGGGAGACGCCGCGATTCTCAGATTTCTCTCGGCGCTCGAGATCCTGGAGACTGACCTCTGGCAGCAGTACAACGAGCTCGGCGGCGTCCAGGACGCCGAGGTCCCCGGTGGGAGTGGCAGCAACGCGTACATAAAGAAGCTGCAGGTGTTGGACCAGGACATGCCCCAATACATCCACGACAACACCGAGGACGAGTTGACCCACTTCACGTTCATGAATGCCTACCTGGTATCGAAGGGCGCGTCAGGGATAAATCTCGACAGGTTCCGCAATTTGCCGAGCAGCAAGGCCACTGGCGCTCAGCAGATCGGCCGGCTCACCAACCTCATGGAGCTCTCGGTGGATACAAGCTGGTTTACGCGATACCGCAGCCGCACGAAGAACCCC
>DATCPW010000309.1:0-5707 GCA_036569865.1 Candidatus Dormiibacterota bacterium | reverse complement strand
AGCAAGTTGGAGGCACGTTCCCACGACAGTCCGGACGAGGTGCGCCGGCCGGACAAGGCCACCGTTGAGGTGAACAACCTGGGTGACCACTCCATCGCCAGGTTCACGTTCCAGCCGGGCTGGACCTGGGCGTCTTCGGTCAAGCCGGTGGCGAAGACTGAGCATTGCGAGAAGAATCACGTCGGCTACTGCGTCTCGGGCGAGTTGGAGACGTGGCTGACGGACGGGACTCGGATCACGATCAAGCCTGGTGACTCGTACACGATCCCGCCGGGCCACGACGCCAAAGTAGTCGGCAACGAGCCATTCGTCGGCATCGAGTGGTCCAGCGCCGCGACTTACGCCAAGAGCTGAGAATCTAGTGCCGGCGGCGGGCGGGCCGAGAGGATACGGCCTTGCCCGCCTCTGGCTTTACTAAGGCGGACTTACCCCGCTGACGGCAGCCAGGCCGGACGTTGAGCTTCGAAGGTGCTGATTTCTGGGGCGTGGCGTTCGACCAGCGTGATCTCGTCCAGGCCGCCGAGCAGCATGTCGCGCGCGAACGCATCGATCTCGAAGCGATAGGCGAAACCATCGCCGCGCACCTCTTGCCTCTCCAGGTCGACCGTGATCTCAGTCGTCGGGTCTTCGGTCGCGAGGTCGATCAGGTGGCGCACCTGGCGATCAGGCAGCGTGACGGCGAGGATTCCCGTCTTGTAGGCGTTCGCGCGGAAGATGTCGGCGAAGGTCGGCGAGATGATCGCGTGGTAACCCGCGTCCTTGATCGCCCATGGCGCGTGCTCGCGAGAAGAGCCGCAGCCGAAGTTTTCCCCGGTGACCAGCACCGAGGCGCCCTTGTGCTCGGGCCGGTCGAGCACGAAGTCGCCATTGGCCCGCCAGTCAAAGAAGAGGAACGGCCCGTAGCCTGTGCGCTCGATGCGCTTCAGGAACTGCTTCGGAATGATCTGATCGGTGTCCACGTCGGCTCGGTCGAGCGGCGCCATCCGGCCCGTGACCTTGGAAACCGCCTCCACTACAGCAGCTCCCGAACGTCGACCAGGTGGCCGGTGATCGCCGCCGCGGCAGCCATCGGTGGGCTCATCAGGTGCGTCCTGCCGCCAGAGCCCTGCCGGCCCTCGAAGTTTCGATTGCTCGTGGAGGCGCACCGCTCGCCGGGGGCGAGGATGTCAGGGTTCATACCGAGGCACATCGAGCAGCCGGCGTTGCGCCACTCGAAGCCCGCCGCCTTGAAAATCGCGTCGAGGCCCTCTTCCTCAGCCGCCCGCTTGACCGACGTCGACCCCGGAACGACCATCGCCCGCACCGACGAGTGCACGTGCTTGCCGGCGACGATTTGCGCAGCGGCCCGAAGGTCTTCGAGCCGCGCGTTGGTGCAGGAACCGATGAACACGCGGTCGATCGAGATGTCGGCGAGCGCGGTCCCCGGCTTGAGGTCCATGTAGCGCAGCGCCCTCTCGTCAGTGTCGGAGTGCGGGCTGGGCACGCGGCCCGTCACCGGCGCCACCTGGCCCGGGTTGGTGCCCCAGGTCACGTGAGGCTCGAGGTGGCTCGCGTCGATCGAGATCTCCTGGTCGAACGGCGCACCGTCATCGGTCCGGAGCGAGCGCCAGTAGTCGAGGGCGGTGTCCCACTCCGCGCCTTTCGGCGCGTGCGGCCGGCGCTCCAGGTAGGTGAATGTGGTGTCGTCCGGCGCGACCATGCCCGCTTTGGCGCCCCATTCGATGCTCATGTTGCACACGGTCATGCGCCCTTCCATGCTGAGTGAGCGGATCGTCGAGCCGCGGTACTCGACGAGATGCCCCTGGCCTTCGGAGATGCCGGTGCGTCCGATCAGACCGAGCACCACGTCCTTGGCGGTGACGCCGAGCGGAAGCTCGCCCTCCACGTTGACCGCCAGATCGCGCAAGCGGTTCTGGGGTAGGCACTGGGTGGCCAGCACCATCTCGACCTCGGAGGTGCCGATGCCGAAGGCGAGCGCGCCGAACGCCCCGTGAGTCGAGGTGTGCGAGTCGCCACACACGATGAGCATTCCGGGCTGGGTCAGGCCCAGCTCCGGGCCGATCACGTGCACGATGCCCTGGCGGCGGCTGCCGATCTGGTGGAGCGGGATGCCCTCGCGCCGGCAGTTCTCCGCCAGCACCTCCATCTGCTTGCGCGACAGCTCGTCGGCGGCGCGGACGCCGCCCCGGGTGGGGACGTTGTGGTCCATCGTCGCCACAGTCAGGTCGGGCCGGCGGACCTTGCGTCCTGCCAGCCGCAGGCCCTCAAACGCCTGGGGCGAGGTCACCTCGTGGACGAGGTGGAGGTCGACGTAGAGAAGGTCGGGTGCCTCGGGCGTGGATCGGACGACGTGCGAATCCCAGAGCTTCTTGGCGAGCGTGGTCGGCATGGCGGAAGGCCAACTTTACCGGCCCTTAACCGCTCCTGCCCGTGGCGCCGGTTCAAAGGTATCGCGCCTGAATTTGTGTGCAGGACACAACAGAACGCCATCCAGCTTCGTTACCATGCAATGACAGAAATGGTTGCCAACGGCCGCGTACTGGTACTCCTGGGGATCCTGGGCCTTATTGGCCTCGGCGAAACGGGGGCGCGCGCGACCTAGTCAGAAAGAGTCAAATCGCAAAGCCCCCGACCGAAAGGCGGGGGCTTTCTTGTTGTAAGGCCATGTTTTGAAGGAGACGAAGTGACCGGAGCGGACCTGGTGCTGGAGGCGCTGGAGCAGGAGGGCGTCGACCTCATCTTCGGCTACCCCGGCGGGGCGAACCTGCCGATCTATCAGCGCCTGCCCGAGCACCCCAAGCTCAAGCACATCCTGGTGCGCCACGAGCAGGGCGCCGCGCACATGGCGGACGGCTACGCCCGCGCCTGCGGCCGTCCGGGCGTCGTCTTCGCCACCTCGGGTCCCGGCGCCCTGAACCTCGTCACCGGCCTCTGCACCGCCTACATGGACTCCGTGCCGATGATCGCCATCACCGGCCAGGTCAACAGCACCCAGGTCGGCAGGGATGCCTTCCAGGAGTCCGACGTCATCGGGGCCACCAGCTCGGTGACCAAGCACAGCTACCTCGTCACCGACATCGCGCAGCTGCCGCGGGTGATCCACGAGGCCTTCCACATCGCCACCACCGGCCGGCCGGGGCCAGTGCTCATCGACATCTGCAAGGACGTCCAGATGGCCGAGGCCGAGCGGACGCCGCGAGCGCCCCTCAGCATTCCCGGCTACCACCTGAACGGCCACGTCAAGCTCGACGACGCCAAGATCGCAGCGCTTGCCCTTGCGCATGCGGAACGGCCCGTCATCCTCGCCGGCCACGGCGTCCTGCTCAGCCACGCGGAGCAGGCGCTGCTCGACGTCGCCGAGAAGGCCGGAGTCCCCGTGGGTACGACGCTTCTGGGCATCGGCGGGTTCCCCGTCAACCATCCTCTGTCGCTGCATATGACCGGGTTCATGGGCACCGGCTGGTGCCTCAAGGCGGTCCAGAACGCCGACGTCCTGATGATGGTCGGCATGCGGGTCGACGACCGGGTCACCGCCCGCCTCGCCGACTTCGCGCCCAGGGTCACGACGTTCATCCACGTCGACATCGACGGCTCCGAGATGGGCAAGAACGTTCGCCCGCACATCGAGCTGGTCGCAGACGCGCGCAAGGCCCTCGAGGCGATGCTCCCGCACATCGATTCGGTGGATGAGGGCCGCGGCGCCTGGCTCACGCAGATCGACGCGTGGCGAGAGGAGCACCCGCTCCGCTACACCCACTCGAACGGCCACCTGCAGCCGCAGGACGTGCTCATCGACATGTACAGGCGCTGCCGCAGCGAGGCGGTGGTCGTCGCCGACGTGGGGCAGAACCAGATCTGGGCGGCTCTCTGGTGGAACTACGACCGACCGGGGTTGTTCATCAACTCCGGGGGCGCGGGCACGATGGGCTTCGCGCTGCCGGCGGCCATCGGGGCCAAGTTCGCAAGGCCCGACCTGGACGTGTGGTGCGTCGCTGGCGAGGGCGGCTTCGTGATGACGGCGCAAGAGCTGTCCGTTGCCGTCGAGCACCAGCTCGACATCAAGATCGTTCTCCTCAACAACTTCTCGCTTGGGATGGTCCGCCAGTTCCAGGACGACTTCTACGGCGGCGTGCGCTCCCAGGTGGAGCTCACCCACATTCCCGACTTCGTCAAGCTCGCGGACGCCTACGGGCTGCCAGGGGTGCGGGTCGAGAAGCTCGCCGACGTGGGGCCGGCGATGGATGCGGCCGAGCGCACCAAGGGCCCGTTCCTGATCGACTTCCGCATCGACCCCGAGGCCAACGTCTACCCGATCGTTCCGCTCGGCAAGAGCCTGAACGACTTCTGGGAGGCTCCGCAGCAGTGATCGAAGAGGCGACCCGTGTACGCGTCCTGTCGGTATTGGTCGAGGACGGCTCGAGCACCCTGACCAAGGTCACAGGCATGATCCGCCGGCGCGGCTTCCACGTGCGCGCGATCACGGTCGGACCCAGCGGCGAGCCCGGCCGCTCCCGCATGACGCTCCAGATCGACGCCGGCCATGCCGAGGTGGACCAGGTCCGCAAGCAGCTGGAGCGCCTCGTCGAGGTGCTTGAGATCGAAGACCTCACCGAGCACGCCGTGCACAGCCGCGAGCTGGTCGTGGCCCGCGTGGCGGCAGCGGCCGTCCCGGAGCTCGTTGCAAAGGGCGCCAGGGTGCTGCAGCCCGGGTCGGTGCTGACGACCATCGAGTTCGTCGGCGATGGCAACGAGGTCGCAACGTTTGTCGAAGATTTGAGACGTCACGGAATTCTCGACGTGGTCCGCTCGGGCCCCGTCGTCATGAGGAGGACGGCATGAATTCAGTAAGGCCCAACCTGGATGCCGCGTATGCGCACACCACGGAACGCGTAATGATTCTCGACACCACGCTGCGCGACGGCGAGGGGTCGCCTGGCTTCCACCTCGACGCCAACTCCAAGGTCCGCATCGCGCGCCAGCTCGAGAAGCTTGGCGTCGACGTCATCGAGGCGGGCTTCCCCATCTCGTCGCGCGGCGACTTTGAAGCCTGCCGCCGCATCGCGCGGGAGATCCGTGGCACCGGCGTGACCGCGCTGGCGCGCGCCGTGCGCGAAGACATCGACGCGGTGTGGGCCGCGATCAAAGAGGCCGAGACTCCGCAGATCCACATCGTTCTTTCCGTCTCCGACGTGCACATCAAGCGCAAGCTCGGCATGACGCGCCAGCAGGTCCTCAAGCAGGGCGCCGAGATGGTCGCCTACGCGCGCACGCTGTGCGACCGGGTCGAGTATTCGCCCGAGGACGCGGGCCGCGCCGACCCCGAGTACCTCCTGGAGACGGTCGAGACGATGATCGCCGCCGGCGCGACCGTCATCAACATCCCGGACACCACCGGCTACTGCCTGCCCGGAGAGTTCGGGGAGCTGGTGCACCGCCTCATCGCGGACGCGCGAGGCGCCGACAAGGTCCTGTTCTCCGTGCACTGCCACGACGACCTTGGCCTGGCGACGGCCAACGCGCTGGCCGCCCTCACCGCCGGGGCGCGTCGCGTGGAGTGCACCGTCAATGGCATCGGCGAGCGGGCCGGCAACACATCCCTCGAGGAGATCGTCATGCTCCTTCGCGTCCGGCAGTCGAGGCTCGGCCTCGAATGCGCCGTGGAACCCACCGAGATCACCCGGACGTCACGGCTGGTCGCGGAGCTCAC
>DATCPW010000308.1:0-13086 GCA_036569865.1 Candidatus Dormiibacterota bacterium | reverse complement strand
GAATTCGGTCCGGCTAAGGCGGATTGCCGGTGCAGGGTACCGCCAGCACCCCACTTAGCGCGACCACAACCCATCTTACCCGGCCCCAAGTCTCATCGACCGACGCGCCAACCAACCCAGGTGCACGAAGGTCGCGAGCGTGGCGATGGGGATCACGATCTCTGCGCCAATCACCACGTTGCTCGCGTCCTGGTTCATGAACCGAAACAGGCAGATGCCCCCCACCAGCACGATGATCAGCGCTGTCGAGATCTGCCCGCTCACGCTGTGCCGCAGCTCCGGCCGCCGCCCCGTCGACAGCAGCACCAACGCGACCACTGCAGGCAGCAGATAGCGCACGACGATCACGGCGGCCAGCCAGATCGGAAAGATCCCGCCGAGCGCAAGGCCAATGGCGACCGCCCCTAAAAGAATTCCATCGACGACCGGGTCAAGGCCGCCGCCCAGCATCGAGGGCTTGTCGAAGCGCCGCGCGATGGTGCCGTCGACGAGGTCCGACAAACCAGCCAACGCCAGCACCACCGCGAGGAACCCGAGACGATCGGGCGCCAGCGAGTACACAAGCGCGGGCGCGGCAAGATGCGCGCGTGCCAGCGACACCTGGTTGGCGATGCCGGGCACGAAGCATCCGAACGCCGCGACGATCACGAACCACCCCACCAGCAGGACAGTAGAGGCCGGGTTCGCGGCGGCCACCCAAACAACACCGAGCACGACGTAAGCGGCGCCGAACGCGACCCCGGCTCGGTTGAAACGCACGCACGTCAGCCTAAGGAGTTGCGGCTGGCGACGGGCTTGGCGGGGGCGATGCGCCCGGCGACGGGCTCGGCGATGGTGCCACGTAAGGGGGCGCCCCCGGCGGCGGGTTGGTCCCGCACGGATAGTTCGGCTCCCCTACCCCCTGGATGAAGATCTCGTTGTACCCACCCGATGCAATGTGGCCGCCGTCGTAAGAGCACACCATCCTCGTCACCACTCCGGCCGGCTTCGTCCAGAACGCCGGCCACGGATGCCTTGCGTAGTACTCCTCGAGGAACGGCTTCCACACCGAGATCCCGACGTCCTCCCCAAACAGCACCGAGGTCGGGCACTGCCACCCCGACGGAGGAAAGTTCGTGGCGAGATACGCGTAGCCGGACTTGCATTTGGAGCCCGCATCGATGTGCATCAACGACGCGGCGACGGCGAGCCCGGGCGTGTAACCGATGAAGATGGACCCGGTGTACGCCTCGGTCGTCCCCGACTTCCCCGCCACCGGCTTGTAGCGGAGGCCGCCGAGGTACATCTTCACCGGCCCGCGCAGCAGATCGGTCATCACGTATCCGAGCTCCGGGGTGATCACACGGAGCTTCTTAGCCCAGGGGTTGAACTGCTCCAGCACCTTGCCGCTGGAGTCGGTCACCTTGAGCACCGGCTGCGGGGTGATCTTGTAGCCGCCGTTGTCGAAAGCCGAGTACGCGGCCAGGTGTTGGGCCATGGAGATGGGGTCGTGGCCGAGCGTCGTCGACACGCCGGGAGGGTTCTCGATCTTCGCCGTCACACCAAGGTCGTGCAGGAACGACACGACCCTGTCGCCACCCTCCGCCTTGTAGGTCCAGAGCGCAGGGAGATTGCGTGACTCCGCCAGCGCCTGACGCAGCGGGATCCAACCCTCGTGCTTGCTATCCCAATCGTTGAACGTGTGGCCGCCGATGACGCTGTTCGCATCGTTGAGCAGCGTGGCCGGTGTGATGAAACCCGCATTGAGGGCCGCCGCGTACGTATAGACCTTGAACGACGAACCCACACCGCGCCACCCGAGCCGGTCGACGCCGGTCAGGTTGATCTGGCCTCGGATCGCGGGGTTGTTGTAGTTGGCGCTCCCGATCATGGCCAGGATCTCGCCATCGTTCGGATTCATCACCAGCATCGCGCCGGTGTTCACGCCGCGCGAGGCGTACGTGCGCACTCCCGCCTTCACCCATTTGCTCGCGATCTTTTGCGTGGAGAGGTCAAGCGTCGTCGTGATTCGAAGGCCGCCCTCGTACATCGCCTGGTCGCCATAACGCTGCGATATGTACCGCTCGACGTAGTCGATGAAGTGCGCGGTCAGCGGGTTGTGCTGAGCGGGAAGCCGTTTATGGGCCGCGATCATCTTGTCGATCATGTCGCTGGTGAAAATGTCGATTGACCCCGACAGGCTGAGGTCACCCACCGTCACCATCCCATCGAGGACCTCGCGCCAGCGCTGCCTCGTGGCGTCGACCTGGTCGGGCGTGCCGAACACGTCGTACTCGGACGGCGCCTGCGGCAACCCGGCGAGAAAGCTGGCCTGCGCCCATGAGAGATCGCTGGCGTGCACCTGGAAGTACGTCTCTGCCGCCGCCTCTGCCCCATATGCGCCATTGCCGTAGTTGATGGTGTTGAGGTAGAGCTCGAGGATCTGCTGCTTCGTGTAGCGGCGCTCCATCTCCTCCGCGAGCACCAGCTCGCGGAACTTCCGGCTGATCGTCTTGCTCTGCGCCTCGGCAGTGTCCAGGACGTTGTTCTTCACCACCTGCTGCGTGATCGTCGAGCCGCCGAGCGTCGCCGAGCCATGGGTTAGGTCGTATCCGATGGCGATCGCCAGCCTGCGGTAATCGACTCCGGAGTTCGCGTAGAAGGAGCGGTCCTCGGTGTCGATCGTCGCCCTCTGCAGCGTGTCGCTGATCTTGCTCAGCGGGACGACGGTCCGGTTCTGGTGGTACAGCGCCTCGATCAAGGTTCCACGGCGGTCGAAGATCCGGCTCGTCTGCGTGAGCTTGCCCGCCTGGAGTGCGTCAATCGACGGCAGATCGCCCGCGAAATAGTCGATGACGCCGATGGTTCCCCCGGTCCCAAGGAGCCCGAATGCCGCGACCGCCACAAAAACGGCAAGCACGACTCTCGCCATCCACGCATGGCGGGCCTCCCCGCGAGGCGGGCGGGCGTGGCCGCGGGCGCGAGGTTGCCCCATTGGCGCAGAAGCTGCCAAGCGACGGGCGGAACGGCGGCTGCGACTGGTCGCCACGGTCAGGCGGGACCTCCAGGACGTTTTCTAGGACGTGAGCTGCGACTTCTGGGCGGCAGTTTACCGAAGGCCCAGCGCTTCTGCTCCCTGGTAGGCAAGGCTCAGGATCGGGTTGGCGAAGGCCCCGTAGGCCATCATCACGATGCAAACGGCGACAGCGCCGGCCGACGAGACGAACGTCCAGACCGGCAGGGCGAAGCCCACCGCGCGGCGTCCTTCCTCTGGCGGGCTCTGTAGATAGAGGACGCGAAGGGTGCCCAGCGCCGCCACCACGCTGAGCACCGACCCCAGCAGCCCGAGGGCCAGGAGCCCAAAGTGGCCGCCCTGAGCGAGCGCCGCCGCGACCGCGAACTCTCCAAAGAAGCCCGCCAGCGGCGGAGCGCCGGCCAGTGACAGGAGGACCACGGCAATGCCCAGCGCCCGGGCCGGCCGCAAGGCGCCCATGCCGGCGAGGGACGCTTCGCCGCCCTCCGCCCCACCCAGCACGGCGGGCCCGCAGGTCGCCGCCAGCGTGAAGGCGCCGACCAGGAACAGCGCTCCGCCGAGGCCGCTCCGATAGTGCGTCGCCAGACCGGCGGCCACCCACCCGACCTGCCCGACGGCCAGGTAGGCGAGCCTCGCCCGGGGCGCACGAACGCCGAGCGCCGCAGCCCCACCCCCAACCATCGCCACCGCGGCGATCACCTCGAGGTAAAGGGACGCCACCTCGGGCGCCGTGCTCAGGAGCGCGGCCACCTTGATGGCGGCGATGAGCGCCGCGGCCGCGACAAGGCCGAGCAGGACGCCGGCGCCGATCGGGCTGGCGCCCAGGCTCGCGGGCACGCCGGCCAGGTGGAAAGGAGCGATCCCGGCCCGCACCGCCAGGCCGCCGAAGAGAAGAAGGACGGGGATCGCCAGCGGCAGCGTGGGCGCCACGTTCGCAACGACCTTGCGGGCGGCCAGCAGGTCGGCGGTGCCGGCGGTCGCGTACACGAAGGCGAAGCCCATGACGAACAGCGCCGTCGCGACGCCGCCGGCGATGAGAAGGCGGAGCCCGATGTCGGGGCGCCTCGACCCCACAAGTACCACGCCTGCCGCCCCGGCCAGCTCGAGCCCAGCCCACAGCGGGACGAAATTTCCCGCCGACGCGACGACCATGACACCGAATGCAGCGAGCAGCGTCATCGCAAGGCCGGTGGATACCGAATCCTCGGCGCTCCAGTCCGCCACCGCGATTGCCGCCGCGACTGCGAGCAGGACGGCAGCCTTCGCGAACAGGGCGAACCGGTCCTGGATGAAACCGCCCCCGAAGAGCGTCGCAAGGGTCCCGCCCACCCACAGCTCGACGATCAAAGCGGCCACGACCAGCACCGCCACGACCGCGGGCAGCTGTCTGCGCCACGACCTCGGCAGGCCGCCTAGTGGATCCGCCACCAATAGAAGGAGGGCGGTCCCCGCCACGATCGCTTCCGGAACGAGAAGGAAGGACCTCATCACTTGGCCGCGTACGGAGACGCCATCTCTGTGATGCCTGCCGCCATCGCATTCACGAGGCCCGGGTCGAAGATCGGCGTGTCGGTACCGGGCAGCTTGGGGCCGCCGGGAAACATGCCCACCCACAGCAGAGCGCCGGCGAGCACGCCGAGGAACCATTTCTCGCCGGACGATGCGTCGGAGACACCTGGAGCGTCCGGGTTCGGAGTGCCGAAGAGCATGCGATGCACTATCACCACCAGGCTCGCGGCCACGATCGCAAGACCGGCCGCGACCGCGAAAGTGGCCAGCGGCTGGTTCTTGACCGAGCCGAAGAAGGTCATCACTTCAGCCGGGAACGAGGCCATAAGCGGGAGGCCGAGGAGCCCGAGGACGGCGAAAACGGTGATCCAGGTGAGGCTTGGCATGCGGGGTGCGAGACCCTTGAGCACGTGTAGGTTTCCTGTTTGCGCACGCTCGGCGAGCGTCGCGCACACACCCACTATCAACGCCGCGGCCAGTCCTCCGGAGAAGAGCGACAGCACGCTGCCCCCGATCGCCAGCGGCGACAGTGCGGCCAGGCCGAGGACGGTGACCCCGCCCGGCACCATGGCAAGGTATGCGGCCACCCTTCGCAGGTCGGTCATGCGGAGCACGACGAGCCCGGCATAGACGACCGTTGCCGCAGCCAGCAGCGCGAGCAGCGGGGAAAGCAGCTGCGCCCCGATGGGCTCGGCGCCAACCAGGACGCGCAGAAGCACATAAGCGCCGAGGCGGGTGGTACTGCCCGCGATGGCCACGCAAACACCAACCGGAGCTTGCGAGTAGACGTCCCGCACCCAGCCGTGAAATGGGAACAGCGGAAGAAACGTCGCCGCCGCGACGATCAGCGCAAGACCGGCCACGAGCTGGACGCGCGGACTCACCGGGATCCTGAGCAGCACGTCCATGTCGAAGCTGTTGCCCCCCGCCGCGGCATAGAGGGTGAGGGTGGCGATCAGCAACGCAATGGTGCCGAGGCCCCAGTAGCCGGCCAGGCGCCATGCCGCCGGCTCGCGACGCGGTCCGCCCCAGCCAAGCACGAGGAGGACGAGTGGAATCGTGGCGGCGCCCCAGAAGAGCAGCAGCACGAACATGTCGTGCGCAACCACCGCTCCGTTGACACACGCCTCCGACAGCAGGAGCAGGCAGAAGTACGAGCGCACCCGCTCGCGTACGCCCCAGGACGCGAGCACAGAAGCGAGCCCAATGAGGCCGGACAGGATCAGCATCAGTAGGCCTGGACCGTCGACCCCGAGGTGGTACACGGCGCCGATGCCGGCCAGCCAGGGCACCTTCTCCTCAAACTGCACGGTGCTGAGGAAGTTCTGGAACTGGTTGTAAGCGACCCACAGGATGAAGAGCATGCCGATGTTTGTGAAGAACGCGATCTGCTTCATCAACGTATCGAAGCGCCCGCGCTTGTTCGGGAGCACGGCGATGACGGCCGCCACCAGCACCGGCGCCCACACCAGCAGGCTCAGCAGCAGCGATGACTGGAAGATGCCGGACCCGGGCACTGTCACGGGCAACGGCGACGGGCTCGCCGCATGCACCGCCGCGACCACGTTCATGAGGATCACCGGAACACCCCTGGCGACACGAGCCCCAGAACGACGGCGAGAACCACAGCGAGGAAGATGACCGCCGGCACCATCGGCAAGCGGGCGGCCAGCGCCGCAAGCCTCCCCGTCGCGACCGCGGAGAGGCCCAGCGCATCGTCGCGCACAACACTCCAGTCGTCAGCTGCGGCGGCGATGCTGACCGCGGGCGCGACGACGAATCGGCCGGCCGCGCCCTGAGCGCGACTCACGAATTGATCTAATGCACTGCCAAGACGAGACGACGCCCGCACCGCGCCATCCTTGTTGGCATAAAACGCGATGGCCGCAGCAGCAAATCCCACCAGCGCCACCGCGATCCACAGCACGTAACCCGTCTTGTTGGGAACCGGGTGCGTGCGGCCGTCGAGGAAGTCCAGCCAGCCTCGAGCCATGGAGGCGGCGAGCAGCACGGCGCCACCGAGCGCCAGCCAGTACGACCATGCCAGCGCGCTGGCCGGCATGTCACGCACTCGGTCCGGCTCGAAGGCGCGGCGGCGGCGTAGGGGCCCGATCGCAACCGCCAGGAAGATGCGCAGCGATCCCACTGCGATCAACAGCACGGCCTCACCCAGCACCAGCCCCAGCTTCGATCCCGAGACGACCGAGTAGGCCAGCGCACCCGATGCGCTTAGACCCAGCACCAGGCCTGAGATGAGCAACGCGATCGCGCTGCCGCGCATGCGCCGCCACGCATCGCCCATCTCCGAGATGTCGTCAGTCCTCATCGCCGATGCGATCGCCGACGCAGCAAGGATGCCGGCAACGCGGGCCAGCGCTGCCGCGAACACGCACGCGACGCCGGCGATGGCGAACGTGAAGGTGAAGCCGACCCTCTCAGAGCCTTGAACCACGACCGCAGCGCCGACCGCGGACGCCGCTATTCCAAGTAGCGCGATGGCCCGCCGAGGCTCGTTGGAAAGGAGGGCGAGCAATGGTGCGATCACCGCCGTGGCTGCGCACGCGTACAGCAGCACCTGCAAGGTCTGCAGGTTGGACGCGCCCGCGATCGGCATCAGTCGGTAGAGGACGACGATCGCGACCACCGACCACGTCGCCTGCGTCATTGCCGACGCCGCGGGCGGCGAGTCGGTTGCCGTGCGCGTGACCCAGGACTGGACGGGCCAAAACGCAAGCCTGCCGCCAATGCCCACGAACAAGAGCACCGCAGCGACGGATAGCGCCTTGACCGTCGCGCCCGCGGTGATGTGGAGGATCGGCACGAGCCTGCCGAGGTTCAGCTCCCCATAGCGCGAATAGACCACCGCAATGCCACAGAGAAGAAACAGGTCGGTGAGAAAAGGAAGCGCCAGCGCGAGGCGCGTGCTGCGAGCTGCGCCGTCGACGCTCCACCGGTGTGCGAGGAGCAGATAGGTGGTGACGCCCGCCAGGCCCCAGAAAGCCAGGAGCTCGGCGAGGTCGTAGCTCACGAGCACACCGGTGCACGCAAATAGAAAGAGGCTGACGAGCGCGTGGAATCTGGCGGCACCCGGCTCGACCCGGCCCATGAACCGATGCCACCCAAGCGCGCCGATCACACACAGCTCCACCACCACGAGCCCGGCGACGGTGAGGTGGTCGACCCGAAGGACGATGTCGATGCCGAAGCCCTGGAAGCTCAGGGGGCCGGAGAACGCGACAGGAAGGTTGAGATATTGATAGGTCGCGAGGAAAGGTGCGGTCTTCTTCGCCAGGCCCCAGCCGACAAGCAGCGTGTCGGCGAGGGAGAGCACAGCCCCGAACATCGCCAGGTTGGACGCCGACCGGCGGGTTCGGACACCCGAGATCGCCACGACAAACATCGCCAGCGGAGCCAACATCAGCAGGGACACAGCCCATGGAAGGGTTGAGAACGGGTCGAAGGTGAAGCCTCGAGAGCCCGCGCCGATGCCCGAGGCCGCGGCGAGGATCCCTGACACCGCGACGAGCGGGCTCAGCGGCGTACCTCCCGACCGGCGAGCCCGACTCCCAGCGCGACCGCCGCGAGCGCCGCGACCGACAGGAGGACCGCGATCTCCTGGCCGAGGAGCTGGGCGCCGCCCGCGGGCGCGGCGGCAAAACGCGAGACGCCTGCGAACGCGGTGCCGGCACCGGCGAACATCAGCGGGATCCCGGCGAGCGCGACGGTCAGGTCACGCCGCCACGCCGCGATAAACGCGCCAATGGCCACCAACCCGGCGGCGACGAGCAGCACGGCGAAGAGACCGGCCGTCATCGGCTGCGATCCTTGGCGCGCCACGTGGCAGCGGCGCCGACCAGCGTGACCAGCACGAGCGCAGCCACCGCTACGGTCGCGAGTGCGTCATGGGCAAAGAGCCGCCTGCCGATGGCAGCGCTCCCGAATTCCCCTCCGAAATAGGCGGCTTCGTGGAAAGCACCAAAGTAGGCGGCATAGGCCAGGGCGACCAGCAGTGCGGCCGCGGCGATCGCTCCGAGCTGGCGCCAGACGCTGCCGGTGAGCGGCTCGACGATGCGATAGGCCGGCCCGGCAAGAAGAAGCGCGCAGCCTGCATAGCACGCAAGGGCGACGAGCGCTGCAAAGCCTGCCGACAACGAGAGGTAGATGCCGGCTACACCGATCGCCACTGCGCCGAGGGCCATGCCGCGCCGAACGCGATCAGGCAGGAACGCTACAGAGAGCCCACCGGCCACTGATATTGCGGCGGACACGTAAAAGCCAATCGCGTGGAGGGCGTCCATCGGCATCCTCAGTGGTTGGTGAGAGTGGTCTCTAACCGGCTAATCGACGATGCCGCCGGTTCCGAGCCGCCAAGCATACAGGAGGCCAGATCCGGCAATCGCGAGAGCGGCAAGAGCGGCAACGACCCCGCCCGGCGTGGGCCGGGACTCGATGGCGGCGAACCCGTAAGCGCCAAGGAGGAGCACCAAAGCAAGTCCCAAAGCGAAGATCGCGACGCGAAGGGGATCGGTCCGCAAAAGCATCGGCCGCAGTATGGCACCGCGAACAGGGTCGAGGCCTAAGCCAGGGATTCGACCCAGGCGCGATGTAGCGATCCGTAATGCCCGCTCTCGTGCCTCAAGTCAGCAGGCTTCCCATCCTCGACCACCTTCCCCTGGTCGATGACCAGCACCCGGTCCGCGATGTCAACGGTCGACAGACGGTGGGCGATGATCATCGCGGTGCGGCCGCGCAGCAACGTGCGCAGGGCATGCTGCACCAGCCTCTCCGACGGCAGATCGAGCGAGGACGTGGCCTCGTCCAGGATCAGGACTCGCGGGTCGGCCAGAAAGGCCCGCGCAAAAGCGACGAGCTGCCGCTGTCCCGAAGACAAGCGCACGCCGCGCCTCCGGACGTCCGTCTCGTAGCCGTTGGGCAGCGCAGAGATGAACTCATCGGCCCCGATCGCCCGCGCGGCCGCGATCATCTCCTCTCGCGTCGCGTCGGGCCTCCCGAACATCAGGTTGTCCCCCACCGTCCCGGAGAACAGGAAGCTCTCCTGCGTGACGACGGCCACGGCCCTCCTTAGATCCGCGGTGGCGATGGAGCGAAGATCGACCCCGTCCAGCGTGACCCTCCCCACGCTGGGGTCGTAGAACCGCGCGATGAGGCGCGCCATCGTGGTCTTCCCCGCACCCGTCTCCCCCACCAGGGCGATGATCTGGCCCGCCGGGATCCGCAGCTCGATGTCGTGCAGCACGTCCTTATCCCTGTACGCAAACGTCACGCCCTCGAATCCGACCGCGCCCTTCACCTCCCCCAGCCGGACCGGCGCTCGAGGCTCCGGCACGGTGGCGGTTTCCTCAATTACTCCCGCGAGCTTCTCCAGCGCCGCGCCGGCGGCCTGGAACGTGTTGTAGAACTGGGAGAGGTCCTGCATCGGCTCGAAGAACTGCCTCAGATAAAGGACGAAGGCCGTCAGCACGCCCAACGTCACCTGGCCCTGCACGACAAGAAACCCGCCGAACACGAGGACCGACATCGTCGTCAACCGGCCCAGCAGGATGATCCCCGGCCCGAACGTCGAAGCCAGCTGGTTCGACCAGATGTTGGCGTCGCGGTAGCGGCCGTTGACGTCCTCGAAGATCTCCTGGTTGCGCGGCTCGCGGCGAAACGCGTGCACGGCGCGGATGCCGCCCAGGGACTCGACGTAATGGACGATGACGAGCACGATCGCCCGTCGCACCGCGCGATAGGAGCGGCCGGAGTTGTGCCGGAACCATGCGGTGAGCCCCAACACCAGCGGCATCACGACCAGGGTCACGACACCGAGACGGGCGTCCAGGTGCAGCAGGATCACCGTTATCCCGACCACCGAGATCAAGGACGTGAGGACCGAGGTGAGGCCGGTCGCCAGCAGCTCGTTGAGGGCATCGATGTCGGACGTGAGCCTCGAGATGATGCGTCCCGACGTGTAGCGCTCGAAGAACGAGAGCGACAGCGCCTGCACGTGGCTGAAGAGCATTCGGCGCAGGTCGAACAGGATGTCTGCGCCCACGCGTCCTGAAAGCCTGAGGAACGCGTAGTTGGCAATCGCGTTGAGCACCAGGGCGGCCAACAGAGCCGCCACGATGAGGACCAGAGTCTCGAGGTTGCCGCTCTTCCCCGCGAGGATGCCGCGGTCGATGCCGAGGCCGACCAGGTACGGAATCGCGAGGAAGGCGGCCGAGCGCACGAGGATCAGGACCCCGGCGAGGACGATCTCTTTTTTGTAAGGACGGGCAAGCGCAGCGAGCAAGGCGCGGCTGCGCTTCCGCAGCAGCCCGGCGACGGTGGCCGAGAACTCATCTACCTCTTCGCCTGCAACGCCGCGCCACCGATCGGCGGGCGCGATCGTGTTCACGAGCCGGCCACCGCGGGCTCCGCGTCGTATTCCTGCGAGAGCAGTGCCCGATAGAGATCGTTCGATCGCATCAGCTCGGTGTGCGTGCCGGTGGCGACGATGGTGCCGCCGTCGATCAGGGCCACGCGATCGGCGAGTGCAAGCGTGGAAGGCCTGTGCACCACGAGCAGCGCGGTCACGCCTTCGAGGACGGTGGCGAGCGAGGCTTCGATCACCGCCTCGGTGTGCACGTCGACCGATGAAAGAGGGTCGTCGAGTACGAGCACCTGCGGGCGGCCGAGCACCGCTCGGGCCAGCGCCAGACGCTGCCTTTGACCGCCTGACAGTGTGTAACCCTGCTCTCCCACACGGGTCTCGAGACCCCACGGCAGGTCCCACACAAAGCCCGCCTGCGCGACCTCGATCGCCCGCTTGAGCTCCTCGTCCGAAACCACCGGCCGGCCCATCACGAGGTTCTCGTGCACCGAGGCTGAGAACAGGATCGGATCCTCGAAGGCGACGCCGATGTGAGAGCGCAGAGAGCGGAGCTGGAGGTCGCGCACGTCGACCCCGTCCAGCAGCACCTGACCCTCGGTGATGTCGTAGAGGCGCGGCAGGAGGTAGGCAAGGCTGGTCTTGCCGCTGCCGGTGCGCCCGACCAAACCCAGCGTCTCGCCCGGCTCGATCACGAGGTTCACATCGCGCAGGACCCAGTCGTCCGACTTCGGATATTTGAACCCGACCCCACGAAATTCGATGCGCCCGCGGCATCTCTCCAGCGCGCGTGCACCGGCGCGATCCGCAATCTCCGGCCGCGAATCGAGCACCTCGTTGAGCCGCTCCGATGCGGTCTGACATTCCTCACTCATCGAGAGCACCCAGCCGATGGCGTCCATCGGCCACGTGAGCATGAAGACATAGCTCATGAATGCCACAAGGCCGCCGATGGTGAGCCGGCCCTGTACGACGTTGATGCCGCCCAGAAGCAGCACCGCCACGAGCGAGAGGTTCGGCAGGAAGTTGAGCTGGGTCCACAGCCGTGCTCGCGCCTCGATGCCGGTGAGGCTCGTGGTCCGGAGGAGACGGGCCTGGTCCTCGAATCGCTGCTGCATCAGCGGCATGCGCCCGAACGCCTTGATGATGCGCACCCCGGTCGCCATCTCCTCGATGATCGTGGTCAGGTCGCCCTGCTGGTCCTGGAGACGCCTCGCGATCACCTTGTACTTGTCGTGGAACTTGTTGCTGAAGTAAGCGATCGGCAACATGCAGGCCACGACCACCAGCGCCAGCTGCCAATCTAGGTTCAGCATCAGGACGAAGACGACGATGAAGGTCACGATCGTCTGCAGGAACCAGATCAAGCCGAAGCTCACGAAGCGGCGCACTGTCGCGATGTCGGAGATCGCCCGGGACAGCAGCTGGCCGGACTGCCAGTTGTCGTGAAACGCGACCTGCAGGTTTTGCAGGTGTGCGTAGAAGTCGTTGCGAAGGTCGGTTTCCATTCGCAGGGACGCGACGCCCGAGTAGTTGCGCCGCAGGTAGATGAAGATGAACTCGAGCACGCCGATGGCGACGAGCAAACCCGCCATGGGGATCATGGCGCCAAGCTGGTGGTGCGTGATTGGTCCGTCGATGATGCCCTGGATCACCTTCGGTATCGCGGCCGAGGCCGCAAGGCTGCCGAGCTGCGCGATTCCGAAGACCACCACGAGGCCGATGTATGGCCGCATGTACGGCAGATAGCGCCGCAACGCGAGCAGACCCAAGTTCGCTAAAACTCCTCGCACCCATCTGGAGGGCGCGTTGAAACACGTGGGGACGGGGATCGACCAGTTTACCGAGAGGTCTACTGGGGGGTGGTGGCTGTTCCCCACTTGCGGGCGGGCTGCAGGATCGACAGGAGGCGCCGCGCCTTCGCTCTCAGGTTGGTGCTGAAGGCATTGCCGAGGGTGAGCTCGAGCACCAGGCCAGTGAGGATCTCCCGGTCGATGATCACGATCCCTTGCTCGTCTGCGAACGCCCAAGCCTCAGGTGCGAAGTCGCCGTCCGAAACGATCGCCACCCCAGCATCATTGCGCTGCGCCACCAGATGCATCTCGCCAAGCGGCTCCACACCAATCGGGTCAAGGCCACGTAGCTGACAGTTGACGAGCAGCCGCTCCGCCCCGCGGACGACCTCCATGTC
>DATCPW010000307.1:0-5826 GCA_036569865.1 Candidatus Dormiibacterota bacterium | reverse complement strand
CATACGACCGCTCGTCAGATTTTCAGAAGGCCACAGCCACGTTTGTGAAAACACAGCTGAAGACCAACCTCGGGATCGACATCACACTTCAGGGGCTCGACACGAACACCTTCAACTCGCGCCTCAGCAGCGGCGCGTTTCAGGTGGCTGGACCCCGCGGCTGGACCGCAGATTATCCGGACGCCTCTGATTGGTATCCGATCTTTCTGACGACGAGCTTTCGCAACGTCGGCCTCTACCAGAAACCCCAGTACGACGACTTCGTGCGCGCGGCCGGCACCGACACACAGACCGACCGTCGCGACCAGGAGTACAGGCAGGCGCAGGCCATGCTCGTGAGCGACGCGCCTGTGGCTTTCCTGGCGCAAACCGTGAGCTGGGACCTGGTCCAGCCATATGTCAAAGGCATCACTCCGACGTCGATTGACGAATGGCCTGGGGCATTGTTTCCAAGCCAGATTTACATTGCCCCGAGATAGGGGTCATCCGAACGGGCGTTCCCGTCCGGGATAGCCCATACTTGACACTCACTGGTGGGGAGCCAGAGAATTCGTTCTAAGCTGAAGAGGCTGTGTGAGTAAGACCTGCTGCCGGCGCACTCTCGCCCCGAAATCCAAGCGATTCCGGGAAGAAGTCAGCAGGATCGTCAGTCAAGAGAGGTAAGACGCGTATGCATTTTGGCAATCGTTTACGAGCGGTCTCGCTCGCGTTTGTGATCCCGTTCGCGATCGTCGCGTGCGGCCCTGGTGGCGGGGGCAGCTCGACCATCAAGGAGGGCGGCACGCTCCTCTACGCGCTCGATTCCGACGCGGCGTCGCTGAACCCGTTCGAGCTCCCGGACCTCCCGTCCGTGAGGGCCATCCAGTACATGTTCCCGAACCTGTACCAGGCGGACAAGAACCTTTCCATCACGCCCGACCTGGCAGCCGGGATGCCCACCGTTTCCGCCGACCTGAAGACCTGGACCGTCAAGCTCCGCACCGACGCCAAGTGGAGTGACGGCACGCCGATCACATCCGCCGACGTGGTCAAGACCGTTCAAATCCAGGCCAACTCGAAGCTCGACACTGATGCCTCGTACGACTGGAGCCTTCTGACCGACCCGGTAACCGGCGTCAGCGCTCCGGACGCAAGCACAGTCGTCTTCACGCTCACTGGTCCATTCGCGCCGTTCCTAGCCAACAACCTGACCGGACTCGTAGCGCCCGCGTCGGTATATGGCCCGGTCGACGTGACAAAGATGCGCACGTTCGAGCAGGACCACCCGACCGTCACCGGCGGACCATTCCTTTTTGACAAGCGCGTCGCCGGCACGGAGATCGACCTCAAAGCCAACCCCAACTACTACCTCGGCAAGCCGCACTTCGCCGCGGTCGTCCTGAAGATCATCACCGACTCGACGGCGGCCGCCCAGGCTGTCATCACCGGCGACATCAACTGGGACCCGGAGATCACAGGCGCCGCTATCGACACAGTCAAGGCCGCGTCGGGGGTGCAAGCCTACGAGTACCCCGACCTCGGCTACTACGACATCCGGTTCAATGACCGAGCGACGTGGGTCGACAAATCCAGGAAGACCCTCTTCGGCGACGTCAACGTCCGCCGGGCGTTCGCCTATGCCCTCGACAAGAACTCGATCGTCAAGGCAGCGACCGACGGCCACGGTACCCCGCTGTGGGGAGACATCGTGCCGGCCTCGGCCTATTACGACGACAGCGCGGTCGTCAAGTACACGCAGGACGTGGCAAAGGCCAACAGCCTGATGGACGCCGCAGGCTGGGTAAAGGGCGCCGACGGCATTCGCGTGAAGAACGGCCAGAGGTTCTCAGGCAAGTTCTTCGTTCGCGCCGGTAAGCCCCAGCGGATCAAGGCTGTTCAGATCATGTCCGAGCAGCTGCGCGCCATAGGTATGGACCTTGTGCCCACACCAACCGACTTCAAGATCTTCTACGCGCCGATTCAGGCGGGCAACTTCGACCTGGCGTTGGCCGGGTTCGGCCTTGCCCTCGACCCCGACGACTACACGATCTTCAGCTCCAGCCAGATCCGGCCGGAGAACAGCACCAGCGGCAGCAACTGGACCGGCTACGTCAACCCAGACCTGGACGCGGCGATCAACGCCGAGCGGACTGATTTGAAGGCGAACTCCGCCGACACGTTTGCCGCTCGCAAGGCAGACTTCGCCAAGATCGAGCACATCCTCGGTGACAACGTCGTTGTCTACATGATGTGGGCCGACAATGTCGCGATGGCATTCAATGGAGTGTCCGGGGTGGTCACCGGCAACGGTGGCAGCCTCAACTACGCCGACCAGGACCGCAACGTGCAGATCTTCGCTCAGTGGAGCTTGACCAGCCCCAAGTAAGCAATTAGGTTATCGACAGGAGGGGAGGCGGCCGGGCCGCCTCCCTCACTTTGCTCTCGGAACACTGCATGCCGTTTGGAGCCGACGAAGGATAGGATGAGGGTGTGACGTTCTACGTCATAAGGCGCGTTTTGATAGGCATCCTGCTGCTGTTTTTCATGTCATTCGCCTTTTTTGCGCTGACCCGCGTCACTCCGGGTCCGCCTTTCAGCACTGGCGAGAACCCGAGAGCCCACCAGGAGCTGATCGACCGCCGGATGCACAACCTCGGCCTCGACAAACCCTGGTATCAGCAGTACCCCGCCTACCTGAACGCACTTGTGCACGGAAGCCTTGGCGATTCCTACGTGAACGACCAACCCGTCTCCAAGCTGCTCATGGAGCGGGTGCCGAACTCGGTCCTTCTCCTCGGAGTGTCCCTGATCGTGTCGCTGCTGATCGCCATCCCACTTGGTGTATTCGCGGCCACCCACCAGTACTCCAAGCTGGATACAAGCACGTCTGTCCTCAGCTACATCGGGATATCCGTGCCCAGTTTCGTGCTCGGCATCTTCCTTCTACTCGCCGGAGCGGTCTGGCTCCGCCACCTGACCGGCGGGACGTTCTACTTTCCGCTGTTCGGGATGCACCTCAATGCGTCAACACAGGATTTGGGGGACCTCGCGTGGCACATGGTGCTCCCGGTCACATCGCTGTCCATCCTGAGCATCGCCGGCTTCAGTCGCTTCATGCGCGCCAGCATGCTGGAGGTGCTTCACCAGGATTACGTGCGCACCGCCAAGGCCAAGGGACTGCCGGCGCGATCCGTCAACTACAAGCACGCGTTGCGCAACGCGATCCTTCCCATCGTCACTCTCGTGGCCCTTCAGACGCCCCAGTTCGTGAGCGGCGCCATCATCACCGAGGGCATCTTCAGCTGGCCGGGCATGGGTCTGCTGGCGTTCCAGGCCGCTGTGGACCGCGACTACCCCGTCATACTCGGGGTGGTGATGCTGGTCGCCGCCCTGACAGTGACGTTCAACCTCTTGGCCGACATCATGTATGCGGTCGTCGACCCGAGGATTCGCTACTAGGTGGTGTACTGATGGCGGACCAACCACTCAAGAAAGGCGTGCCGGTGGGCTCCGAGTTCAAGTCCATGCTCGGGGGCACCAAGCTGGCCGGCGCGCTTGCGGCGGAGGGAACGCTGCGCACGGCGGCGGCCAAGGAAGACCTCGTGGTCGCGGACGTACCCGAAGCTAGCGAGCTTGGATTCTGGCGACTGTCAGCCATGCGCTTTCTGCACCATCGAGCCGCCACTGCAAGCCTTGTGATCCTGATCTTCATCATCGTCACTGCGGTGATCATTCCGATCTTCCAGGGCGACCTCTACCGGATCCAGGACTACACGCATCCTTACGGCCCGCCGTTTCAGTTCCACTCCCGAGTCATATCGCTAGCGGGGCTCAGTGTCACGATCCCCTGGTCCGACCACCTTTTTGGGACCGACGGGCTCGGCAGCGACGAGATGGCCCGGCTGATACGAGGCGCACGCGTCTCCCTGACCGTCGGCCTGCTGGCCACGCTGGGCTACATCATCATCGGCGGCTTGTTCGGAGCCCTTGCGGGGTACTACGGCGGCTGGATCGACAACGCATTGATGCGACTCACCGACGTGATCATCGCCATGCCCTTCATCCTGGTCGTCATCGCGGTGACGGCAGCTTTCGGCGGTGTCAGCTTGACCGTGCTTATAGCTGTCATCGCGCTACTGGGCTGGTTCGAGATCGGCCGGCTCATGCGCGCCCAGTTTCTCGTCCTGCGCGAGTCGGAGTTCGTGCAGGCCGCCCGCGCGCTCGGCGCGTCCGACTTCCGCATCATCTTTCGCCACATCGTCCCGAACTCGCTGGCTCCGATCATCGTCTCAGCAACACTGGGGGTCAGCGGCATCATTCTGTTGGAGGCGGCCCTGGGGTTCCTCGGTCTCAGCATTCCGCCCCCTGAGCCGAGCTGGGGCAACATGCTGGGCACGTACGAGGAGGATGTCCTACGGGGGACGGCCTACCTGATCGCCTTCCCAGCGGGCGCCCTCGTAGTCACTGCGCTTTGCATCAACCTGGTCGGCGACGGAATCCGCGACGCCCTAGACCCCCGCCAGCGGTGACTCAGGTCCTCCCCGGGCAGACGGGGAAAGTCGTCAAAGAGGGCACGGTCCTGGAGATCAAGGATCTCCACGTCAATTTCAGGGTGCACGGCGGCGTGGTGCGAGCGGTTCGCGGCCTCAACCTGACGATCCCCGCGGGCCGGACCGTAGGCCTGGTCGGCGAGTCCGGCTGCGGAAAGAGCGTCAGCGCGCTCTCGATCATGCGCCTGCTCGAAAAGAACGCGACGGTCGCGCGAGGCGAGATCAAGTTCCGCGGTAAGGACCTCCTCAAACTCTCCGAGCCGGCCATGCAGCAGATCCGCGGCAACGACATCTCGATGATCTTCCAGGAGCCGATGACCGCCCTCAACCCGGTGTTCAGCGTCGGCGAGCAGATCGCAGAGTCGGTGGAGATCCACCAGCTGGCGGATTCCGCCGAGGCTCGCAAGCGGGCAATCACGCTCTTGCAGATGGTCGGCATCGCCGACGCCAAGCGGCTCGCGAAGGAGTATCCACACGAGCTCTCGGGCGGCATGCGGCAGCGCGTCATGATCGCGATGGCGCTCGCATGCGACCCCGATCTGCTGATCGCCGACGAGCCGACCACCGCGCTCGACGTCACCATCCAGGCCCAGATCCTCCAGCTGATGCGGGACCTGAAGTCCAGAACAGGCGCCGCAATCCTTCTGATCACCCACGACCTGGGCGTGGTCGCCGAGATGTGCGACGACGTGGCGGTTATGTACGGAGGCCGGATCGTCGAGCATGCGCCGACCAAAGAGATTTACAGCAACCCCAAGCACCCTTACACCGTGGGCCTGCTCGAGTCGATCCCGCGCCTGCACCACAAACAGGACAGGCTGCACGTCATCCGCGGCAACGTGCCGAACCCGCTGACGATCCCACCCGGTTGCTCGTTCCATCCACGCTGCCCGAAGCGGTTCGAGCCTTGCGACCAGTACCTGCCGTCTTTGGCGAACATCGAGCCCAATCACCAGGTCTCCTGCTTCCTTTATCCCGAGGTCGAGAAGCTGGAAGACAAGGAGATCGTCGCGGGATGAGCAAGGAGCTGGTGGCGGAGGTCGACGCCGCCTCGACGGGGAAGAAGGGACCGCTCCTGCAGGTTCGCGATCTCGTCAAGCATTTCCCGATTCGAGGTGGCCTGCTCCAGCTGCCGGTCGCTTGGGTGAAAGCTGTCGACGGCGTGAGCTTCGACATCCAGCGCGGCGAGACCCTGGGCCTGGTCGGCGAGTCCGGGTCGGGCAAGTCGACTGTCGCGCGCACGATCATGCGCTTGATCCCCGCGACCAGCGGCGACGTCCTGCTCGACGGCAAGAGC
>DATCPW010000306.1:0-7086 GCA_036569865.1 Candidatus Dormiibacterota bacterium | reverse complement strand
CAGAAGGTTGCGCTGATCAGGGCCACGCTGCACGAACCAGACTGGATCTTCTGCGACGAGCCCACGGCCGGCCTCGACCCGGTGGCGGCGGCCGACATGCGCCGCTACCTGGCGGAGCAGAAAGAGCGCGGCGCCGCGCTCATCGTGACCACGCACGTTCTGAGCGAGGCCGAGCTGATGGCGGACCGCATCGCGATCATGCGCAAAGGCGTGATCGTCACCAGAGGCACGCTCGAGGACCTGCGTCAGGAAGCGGCGAAGGGTAGGCGCCTGTCGGCTCACCTGAGCAAACCGGTCGCTGACCCGAATCCGCTGAACGCCTGGCTCAACGAGCACGCGGTGGAGCACGAGCTCAGTGGCGACCGTCTCACGTACACCCTGCCGTGGTCGGCCACGGCCTCGGACCGCGCAGCCTTCGCCGCCGAGCTTCAGCGGCGCCTGGCCAGCCAGGACGCACCGTTCCACGAGCTCGAAGAGGTGGAGACAAGCCTCGAGTCGGTCTATCTCAAGGCGATGGAGGAGCCAGTCTCGCCGTCATCCTTGCCGATGCCCGCGCCCGCAGCCGTTTCGGGAATCGGCGCTCCCCGCATGTTCGCCTCGCTTCGCTCGCAGGGCAACCTGCTGCGCCACTCGCTGCCGTTCTACGTCAGCTCGTGGTGGCGACGTGGAGACCTGAGCTGGGTGATGTACCTCAATGCGTTCGTGCTCCTGCTCGTCGCCGGCACCTCGCTTTTCGGGCAGCTGCCCGGGGTGGCGGGGCAGGTGGCCGAGCGATTCGCGGGCGGCACTGCGCTGCAGGCGGGTCTTCTGCTGCCCCTCTTCTTCATGTCGTTCGCTTTGCTCGAATCGATCAAGAGCTCGATCGGCATCTGGTGGGAGAAGGCGCAGCAGTCGCTCGAGGTTTTGCTGTACACGCCGATCGACGACCCTTCCTTGATCTGGTTGGAGGTGTTGCCGGGGGCGGTGGTCAGCACCGTCTGGGTCACGTTCTGGATGGCGGCCGGCATGACGCTGCTGACTCTGTTCGGCCAGAGCGCCCCGTGGGACCTTCTACCGATCTTCGCTTTCGTCGCGGCCGTCACCGCCTACTGGGCGGCGATGGGACGCATGCTCGGCTTCATGCTCTTTCCGCGGGAAGGCGCGGCGGGCGGAGCATGGTCGTTCCTGCTGTCGCCGGTCTCCGCGGCGGTTGCGGACCTTCCTCTTGCGCTCTTCGTGTTCCGCTCGCCGCTCGCTCCCGCGTCCTTGCTGCTCCCGCTCACTGCGTGCTTTGCGTTGACGGTGTTGTGCGGGACCACGTTCGACCGCGAACGGCTGATGGAGACAGGGCTCGGACGGACGCGCAAGCGACGTGTGTGGCTGCCGGTCGCGCTGATCCGACGCAACGCCGCGGCCATCGCAGCGGGACTGCTGCTCGCGCTGGCGCCGGCCGCGATCGCGGCGACCGTCTCGTCCAACGCCCACTGGCACTCCTGGTCCGACGTTCAGTCGGTCGCCATGTCGGCGTCGGCGGACAACACGCCATTCAACGCCACGCCGGTGTCAAGCAACGTTCCCGCCTCGAGTGGCGTGACGGTCGCGGCTGCTGCGCTCGCGGGGATCGTCGCGATGCTGGCCTTGATGCTCGCGCTGGTGATCGTGAGCTTCGCCGCGTTCTTCCTTCTCGGCGTGCCGGCCTTGCTCGGCCTCATCGCCGCATCAGGGGCGTGGGGGATCCAGCTCGGTTTTGGCGGAGCCACGCCTCTGCAACCGTGGCTGGTTGGTGCCGGAGGCATCGCGTTATTGGCGCTCGCTCTCAACACAGGGGCTGCGCTTCCCATCTATTGGTCGTTGGTCTTCGGCTCCGGACGAAGGCTAGACCGGCTCCGCGAAGCATGGTCAGGCTACTGGTCCTTGTTCCGGGGCCTGGTCCTGCCCGCGTGCGCCTTGTTTGGGATCGTGGTGTTTCGACTTCTCGCCGCCGGGTAACCCAAGGGCTCGCGGAAGCGCATTAGCGGAACGTTCCGCGAATGCACACGTTACTGCTGTATGCGCCGCTTCGTAATCGGCCTTCTGCTGTTGTTTGCAGCGTGCGGTCAGGCCCAGGGCGGATCGTCCAACTCGCCCTTGGCTTCGGCGCCAGCAAGCCCCACCGCGACCTCACCGGGCATGTTGCTGTTCGCCGTCCTCGAAGCCAAGATTCCGGGCAGTCCGCACACGTGGAACACGGTCGCGATCGCCGGGCTTGATGGTTACGCCAAGGCCAAGACCACTTTCATACCGATGCCAGTGCCGGATCTGGGGTGCATGGGAGCGGTGCTCTCCCAATCGGCCCACGTTGCTGCGGGCAAGGCCTACTTCGCAGACGGGAAGGGCGTGGTGCGGAGCCTGTCGATCCAGGGCCAGGTCATCAAGGTGGCCACCTTCCCCATGACCTCAAGCCAGCAGATGCTTTCGTTCGCCGTCAGCCCCGATGGCAGCCGGCTGCTGGGCACCGTCTTCACGCTGCCGGCCAAACCCAACCTTGCCTGCAACGGCTCCCCCGCCACGGGCTACGCGCTGGACGTTTACTCTGCGCCGGCGGGTGGTTCCAGCACCCTGCTTTACCACCAGAGCCTTCAGTCGCCGCCCTCGAGCGTTATGGCTCTGACTGGTTGGGACGCCGTAGGGCCGGTCGGAACCTATCCGACGGTGTGGGCGAGCCAGGGCGGCGGACCCGCGTCGGAGCTTGGCGTTGCGGTTCGAATCGACGCAGGCACGGGTAAGGTTCTGCGCCAGGTGGCAGACCCGAACTCATGCCTGGTGTGGGAAACGGCAGCGAGCGGTGACTTCGTGTGCATTCCCGCTGCAAGCGCAAGAGTCAGCGTGCGGCGGTCGGATGGCACCGAGATATGGCAGTTCACGCCCACTGCGCCGGTTAATGCTCTTTTCAAACCATTCCTGGCTCCGGATGAGCAGCACCTGGTGGTAGGTGGAGCAGGTGAGGACATCGAGCAGGTGGGGGCAAAGGACGGGAGCCGAATCAACTTGACGTCCGCATTATTTGGGGTCGCGGGCTGGTTGAACTCGACAACCGTCCTCGGTGGCACATCGGGTGGGGGCCTCGCTTACGTCCGCCTCAGCGCGCCGCTCACCGCCGTTTCGATGGGCTTCTCAGGTCTGTTCGTCGGGACTGTGCAGAACTAGAGATCGAGCGACTGGGCCACCAGCTCTCGGTGATAGGTCGCATCGCCCAACGTGACCTCTGAGGCTTTCGCTCGCTTGAAGTACAGGTGCATGTCGTGCTCCCAGGTGAAGCCGATGCCGCCGTGCACCTGGATGCCGTCGCCCGCCACCTTCCTGTAGGCGTCGGAGACGTAGGCCTTGGCCATCGACGACGCCAGCGACCGATCCGGCGCGTCAGCCTCCACTGCCCAGGCCGCGTAGTACGTCGCGGAGCGCCCGCTCTCTGAAAGCACGAGCATGTCGGCGAGCTTGTGCGACACGGCCTGGTAGATGCCGATCGGCTTGCCGAACTGGTGTCTCGTCTTGGCGTACTCGGTCGAGTCCTCGAGCACCTTCTGCGCGCCGCCGACCATCTCAGCGCAGAGAGCCGCGGTCGCCCACTCGAGGGCTCGTTTCAGCGGCGCCCAACCCTTGTCAGCGGCGCCCATCAGGGCATCGGCGTCCAGCTGCACGCCGTCGAAACGCACCTCGCTCCAGCGCCTGGTCATGTCGAGCGTCTGCAGCTGGGTGACGCTCATTCCCTTGGGCCGTCCCTTGACCAGGAAGAGTGAGATGCCTTCTTCGCCTTCGCCTCGGGTGCGCGCCGCCACCACGGTGTAGTCCGCGCCTTCGGCATCCGGCACGAATAGCTTCACGCCGTCCAGCCGCCAGCCGCCGCCAACCGGTTTTGCCGCAAGCGTCACGCCGGTCGCGTCCCACCGGCCCGAAGGCTCTGTCATCGCCAAGGTGGCTCGTGCCTTGCCCTCGGCGATCGCGCCCAGCACCTCTTTCTTCTGGGCCTCGGTGCCGGCCTCGATGAGCGCCGGGACGGCCAGGCCCATGGTGGCGAAGAAGGGTCCTGGGAGAAGAGCGCGGCCGCACTCCTCGAGCACGACGATCAGATCGAGAAAGCTGCCAGCCCCTCCGTACTGCTCGGGGATGCCCAGCGAAGTCCAGCCGAGCCCCGCAATCTTCTTCCACAGGGCCGGGTCGTACGCGTCAGGACTCTCCATCACCTTGCGTACAACCTTGGAGCCGCATTCTTTGGCGAGGAAGTCACGGGTCGAGCGGCGGAGCATCTCCTGCTCCTCGGAAAATGCGAAGTCCACTGCGGTCGAAGTTTAAGGGGCAGCCGGATCAGCTCGTGGAGTCGGTGTCAGCCTCTGAAGGTGCAGGCAGCTCGAGGGGCTCTTCCGGTGCAGCCAGCTCAAGCCGCTCTGCTGGTGCAGGCAGCTCGGCCGGCGGCTTTGGCGCACGCTTGGCGCGGGCCTTGCCGACCGGCTTCGGCGGTGCTGCGGCGCTATCACCGGCGGTGACCTCTGGCGTGGAAGCCGGCGTTTCGGAAGGCGGTGCACTGACCGCAGCAGCTGCTGGTTCGGGCTCCACGGCGGCGGGAGCCGGCGTTTCGGTGGCCGGCGGGACCCATGGCTTCTCTATTCGAGTTGGTGGCGGCGTTGCAGTTTGAGGTCGTAAGCGGAAAAGCATCAGCAAGCCGAAGAATCCAACCAGGATGGCGAGCGTGCCCATGGCCACGCCGATTGCCAATCCGCTGTCTTCGCCGACGGCCATCGGCCGCTCAAATCCGGCAGGACATATGGCCGGGGCTGGATCGCAGGTGCCGATCACGGCGAGCCTGAGTGGGACGGCGATCATCGTGAGCATCCCGTACACGAGCGCCATCCCGGCGATGAAGTACAGGGCCGTGGCCAGTGGCCTGCCCCGGTTGTACAAAAGCGCGGCCGCTGCCAGCGCCATCGCGGCGACGCCGAATGGGATCGCTGCGCCACCGATACGGTTGGTGCCACCGGCCGCCAGCACGAGCGGAAGGATGGCGCCACTGACGGCGAGACCACAGGCGATCCAGAAAGACCAGAGCACCCGGGGCTCTCGCTGCGAAATTGGATCCATTGAGCGGAATCATGCACAGATTGCATAAGGGGGGGTGCGGCCCGAGCCGGCTCTGCCGGGCCGGACGCCCCAAGGCGGGACGTCCCCCCTCAACAGGGGGGTTGCCCGTCGATGGGCGGCCAGTTCAGTCGGCGGCGTTCGAGTCTCTCCGGCTGAATCTGCCGCGCTGAGCCGGACGCTGGGGCCAAGGCTGAGCTCGTTGAGGCGCGCCTCGTGATAAGGGTCGGTGTTACCAAAAAGCTCGTGGGTGGTGGAGAGGCGGATGCGCATCAGGACGAAAAGGGCTTTGACGCCATCGCGCCAGGTCAGCTTCTTGCCCTGCTCCCGGCTACGGGCCGCATAGTCGATCGGGACCTCGTAAATCCGGTATCCGAGTCGCAGGATGCGGCCGGTGATCTCGGGCTCGATGTCGAACCGGCTACCGCGCAGGCCAAGCCTAGGCGGGGATGATCACTCCGAGAATCGGCTTGGTCGCGGCCACGGTCGGAAAGTCTAGACGGCCGACTTCGCCTCTTTGTCGCTTTCCGATTGCGCGCGTCCGGCGGTCACGTGGGCCGTCTGGCGAAGTGGCACCTCCTCGATGAAGAGCGTCGCGACAAAGGCCAGCACGAGGATGATGAGCCCGGCGACGAACACCGGATGCAGCGCGTCTGAAAGTCCGTGACGGATGGCGGCTGCGATGGCCGGTGGCAGGTGGGCGAGCTGACTGGGGTCGAATATGGCGCCGGCACCACCTGACTGGAAATTCTTCAGCACCGAGGACGGCAGATAGCGCGCCAGGGAGGTCGTCATGCCCTGGGTCAGGATCGTGCCCAACACCGCCAGGCCGATTGCGGAACCCATCGAGCGCGAAAGCTGCGTCGCCGAGGTGGCGACCGCCATGTCAGCGCGGCTTACGGAGTTCTGAACCACCAGCGTGTACGTCTGCATCGTGACCCCAAGGCCGAGGCCGATCAGGATCATGGCCTCGATGACTGTCTGGTTCGTGGTGTTGATGTCGAAGGTGGTCAGCATGGCGAAGCCGGCGCCCATGAATACGATGCCAGCCAGCAGCAGCAGCTTGTAGCGGCCGGTTCGTGAGATCACCTGCCCGCTGCCGATGCTGGTCACCACCATCGCCACCAGCATCGGGACGAGGATCGCGCCAGAGTTCGTGACGCTGTTTCCGATCACTCCCTGCACGAACACCGGCAGGAAGAAGATCGCGCCGAACATCGTCATCGCCACGCACATCCCGGCGATGTTCGAGAACGTGAAGATGCGACTCTTCCAGAGATCAAGCGGGAGCACAGGCTCCGGCGCCCGAGTCTCGATCCATCCAAAGGCAATGAGCAGCATCGTCGCGGCGGAGTAGAGGCCGATGATCTGCCACGAGCTCCACGGATATTGGTTACCGCCCCATACCGTCGCGAGCAGAAGCGACGTGATGCCCAACGACAGGGTCACGCTGCCCGCGACATCGATCGAATGCTTGCGCCTCTCATTCGGCACGTGCATGAACAGGGCGACCACCACGAGCGTCAGGACGGCGAAGGGTAGGTTGACGAAGAAGAGCCAGCGCCAGGAGTAGTGATCGGTGATAAACCCGCCTGCAGCCGGGCCGACGATCGATGCGACGCCAAATGAGGCTCCGAGCATTCCCTGATATTTGCCGCGCTCGCGCGGCGAGATGATGTCGCCGATGATCGCTTGCGACAGCGGCATGATGAAGCCCATACCGGCGCCCTGGACGAAACGGGCGAAAACCAGGAACCAGAAGTTCGGGGCAAAGCCGGACAGCGCCGATCCCACCGCAAAGACCACGATCCCGATCATGTAGAGCGGTTTCCGACCGTAAATGTCGGAGAGCTTGCCGGCGATCGGCACGACGATGGTCGACGCGAGCATCGCCGAGATGGGGATCCAGCTGTAGTCGGCGATGCCGCCAAGCTCCGCCACGATCGTCGGTAGGGCGGGCGCGACGAGGGTCAGGTTGAGCGAGGCGATCAGCGAGCC
>DATCPW010000305.1:0-11346 GCA_036569865.1 Candidatus Dormiibacterota bacterium | reverse complement strand
GCGGCTGGTGCTCGACCAGGGCTACTTCCCAGGGGGCTTGCTGACGGCCGGCACCGACGCGGAGCTGCGTCGCGACATCGAGCTGGCCAAGTCGATGGGATTCAACGGGGCACGCAAGCATCAGAAGATCGAGGACCCACGCTGGCTTTACTGGGCCGACACGCTGGGCTTTCTGGTCTGGGCGGAGATGGCGAATTTCCACGAGCGCTCACCGGAAGCCGAGCGGCGGCTGACGGCCGAATGGAGCGAAGCGGTCGTCCGCGACCGCCACCACCCCTCGATATTCGCTTGGGTGCCGGTCAACGAGAGCTTCGGCCTCGGTCAGGTCCCGCCGGCTGCTTTCCTCGACCACCTTTATGAGCTCACTCACGCGCTGGACGGGACGCGGCCTGTTGTGTCGAACGATGGTTGGGAGCACGCGACGAGCGACCTGTGCACGCTGCACGACTACGGCAGCCCTCAAGAGCTGGCCGAACGCTACCGAACAGTTGAGTCAGCGCTCGCGCCCGAGGGTCGCGAGCATCCGATCTACCTGCCGGGCCACGCGTATCACGGCGAGCCGATCGTCGTCAGCGAGTTCGGCGGGATCGCGCTCGCGGGTTCAGGCGGCTTTGGTTGGAACGAGGCCGCCGGGCCCCAGGCCCTCGTCACGAACTACAGGGACATGGTGGCGGCGTTGATGGCGCCGGGCCCCGTTCAGGGGTTCTGCTACACGCAGCTCACCGATATCGAGCAGGAGAAGAACGGCCTCCTGACGGAGGACCGGCAGCCCAAGGCCGACCCGGCGGTGCTCCGTCAGATCACACAGACCCCGAAGCGGCTCTAGCCGGTCACGGGTGGCCATTCGGGCACTTTTGGCCGCATCGCCGCCCCTTGGAAGGGGCCGTTTGTGCCCTTTTGGCCGGTTCCGCCGCCGGCACCGGCCGGACCGGAGCTCAGACGCTCGCACGCTCCGGCAGCGCGCGCGCTCGAGCCACCGCGCCGAGCCAGGCAGCGCTCGGCTTCGGATACCTCGCGAAGGTATGCCGGTCTACGGCCACGAGGCCGAAGGTTGGCCCGTAGCCGAACGCCCACTCGAAGTTGTCGAGCAGCGACCAGTGCAGGTAGCTCCTCACGTCGACCCCTTCGGCCATGCATGCCTGCACCTCGCGGAGCGCGGCGTCGATGAAGGCGATCCGCTTCTCGTCGTTCGAGGTCGCGATCCCGTTCTCGGTGACCAGGATCGGGATCCCTCCCGTGCTCTTCCAGGCGCGCCTGATCGCCCCGCCAAGCGCCTGCGGGTAGTACTCGTAGCCCATCTGCGTCGTGTCGTCAGCTTCTTCGATCTCACGCGTCCAATCGCTCCAGTCGTGCCCGGGGCTGCGCGGTCCTTCAGGCCCGATTCGAAACCGCGTGTAGGTCTGGACGCCGATGAAGTCGTCGCGACGCGCCAGCTCGAAAAACCTGTCGTTGATGCGCGACTCGACCTCGAGCGACGTATTCCCCGGCTCCGCGCCGTCCTCGTACTGGATGTCAGGGACCGCCAGCGTCACGCCAACGGGCGCGCTCGTGTGCGCCCTGATCGCTGCCGCCCCGGCTGCATGCGCCTCGAGCAGATTGTCGATGGCGGCCTGCGCACCGGCGTTGTCATCGGTGTGCCCTGGCGGATTGATGCCGAGCAGGTATCCACTCTGGCCCAGGCCCTGAGGCTCGTTGATGGTGCATGCGACCCCGATGGCGTCTCCCAGCGCCGCGGCGGCGCGGTTGCAGTAGCGCTCGAACAGCGACGGAAAGCGCTCGGACGCGAAACCCCCAAGGTCGAGCACCCACTTCGGCAACGTGAAGTGATGGAAGGTCAGGATCGGCGTCACCGAATTGCGATGGCACGCCTCCAGCATTCGCCGGTAGTGGTCGAGCTGAGCGGTCGAGAACTCGCCTTCGGCCGGCTCGACGCGCGCCCATTCGATGCCGAACCGGAAGGCGTTCATGCCAAGGCCCGCCAGCATGGCGATGTCGTCGGCGTACCGGTGGTAGAAGTCGCAGGCGTCGCCCGACGGTTCCCGGCAGAGCGTCCCTTCGCGGTGCTCCCACCACCACCAGTCGCTGTTCGTGTTGCCGCCCTCGACCTGGTGGGCGCCGACCGCCGCGCCAAACAGAAAGCCCTCGGGGAAGGTGTTGCTCATCCGCCGGAGTGTTCCACAGCACGTAAGCGGCGCGCAGCGCCAAGCGGCCAAAAGGGCACAAATGGCCGGGCCCGCCTCGGCGCCTGTTCAAGTTGACTCTTGACAGCACAACCCAACAGGCCTAGGATCGCCGCTAAACCGTTTTAGTAAAGCGGTTTAAGTGTGTGGGGTTGAAGTGACGTGGTGGGTTTCCCGGTCCTGGAGTCCCCCTCGGTGACACGGGTCACGATTGCCGACGTGGCGACCGCGGCCGGTGTCTCGAAGACCGCCGTCTCGTTCGCATTCAACAATCCCGAGCGCCTCGGCCAGACGACCCTCGACCGGGTTCTCCATGTCGCCCACGACCTCGGCTACACGCCTCATCCGGCCGCTCGCGCCCTGTCCATGCGCCGAAGCGGCACGATCGGCGTTCTGATTCCGCAGCGGCTGACCACCGTGTTCGCCAACCCGTTTTTGAGCGAGCTGATCCAGGGCATGGGCGAGCTGTGCGAAGAGCACGACCTGACCATGCTGCTGGTCCCGCCGCTCGACGGCTCGCTGGAGGGCGCGATAAGGCAGGCTTCGGTCGACGGGTTCATCAGCCTGGGCCTCAGCCCGGACGACCGTGCTCTGGAGACCCTCAACCGTATCGGCATCCCCACCGTGTTGGTCGACTCCGCCGAATCGCCCAATCACCCGGCGGTGAACGTTGACGACGCTGGTGGTGCCGAACAGGCTGCGCGCCACCTCATCGAGCTCGGCCATCGGGAGCTGGCGATCATCATGCTGCCGCCGACGCTCTCGCAGGCCGGACCGACTCCGACTGCGGCCAGGCGAATGGCGGGCTACCAGGCGGCTCTGGACCGGGCGGGAGCACCGGCACCGCACGTCGTCACGGCCGGCGCCACGATGGCGGCCGGGGCGAGGGCTCTGGAAGCGCTGCCCAAGGGCAAGCGCCGGCCGACGGGAGTCCTTGCGATGAGCGACATGGCGGCGATTGGGCTGATGGCCGCCGCGCAGTCATCGGGTCTGCGCGTTCCGGAAGACCTGTCGATCGTCGGCTATGACGACCTGCCGATGGCCGCCTGGACGAGCCCTGCGCTGACGACCGTCAGGCAGCCGATCGTCGAGAAAGGGCGCCTCGCGGCGCGCCTGTTGATCCAGCGAATGAAAGGGAAGGACGTCGTTTCGCCGCCTCCCCTCGGCACGAAGTTGGTGGTACGGAAATCCACCTCGCATCCCAAGGAGGTGGCCGCTCAACGATCGTAAGCCCGACGTGGCGCGGCCGCTCTAAAACGGCGCATGTGAGTGAGGATTTGCCAAATTGATGGAGAAACTTAGAATGAACGGTTGGTTAAGGGTTCCGATTTCGTCCGATCAGAATCGATGGGGGATTTGAGGATGCGCGCCTTGTGGTTCAAGCGCAGTTTGATTTTGTCGATGATGGCCCTGCTCACTGCCGTTGCTTGTGGCAGCGGTTCGACAACGAGCAAGGGTTCCGTCCATGTGCTGGCCGTCTGGGCGGCCGCCGAGCAGGACTCGTTCATGGCAACACTTGCGCCCTTTGAGGCGCAGACAGGGATCCATGTCCTCTACGAGAGCACGCGCGACGTCGACTCGGTGCTGGCGACACGCATCGCCGCGGGCAACCCGCCCGAGATCGCCTCCCTACCGAGCCCCGCCACCCTGACCAAGTACGCAGGGCAGGGCAAGCTGATACAGCTTGACAACGGGATCCTCGACATGACGCAGATGAACGCCCAGTACTCACCGGGCTGGATCAAGCTCGGGACCATCAACAACAAGCTCTACGAGGTCTTCGCATGGGCGGCCGTCAAGGGCCTCGTCTGGTACGACCCCGCCAAGTTCACCGCCAAGGGCTACCAGGTGCCAACCACGTGGGCAGACCTGATGACCCTGCAGGCCAAGATCAAGGCCGACGGCACGACTCCGTGGTGTATCGCCGTGGCGAGCGGAGCCGCGTCAGGCTGGCCCGGCAGCGACTGGGTGAAGGAGATCGTCCTCAGCCAGGCCGGACCGACTGTGTACGACAGCTGGTGGCAGGGCAAGACCAAGTGGACCGACCCCGCGATCAAGAGCGCGTGGCAGACGTGGGGAACGATCCTCGGCCCGAACGACTCCAACGTGTCAGGTGGCTCGAAGACGATCCTCTCCCAGCCGTTCGGTAACGGCGGCGACGGGATGTTCAAGACCCCCCCGAAGTGCTACATGCACAACCAGGCCTCGTTCATCACCGACAACTTCGTCAAGCAGGACAAGGCCGTGCCTGGCACCGACTTCAAGTTCTTCGCGCTCCCCGACGTCGACCCGCAGTTCGAGGGAGCGCACGTAGGCGCCGGCGACGCGTTCTCGATGCTCAAGGACACCAGCCAGGCCCGCGCGCTGATCAAGTACCTCACCACCCCCGAGGCTCAGGCGATCTGGGTCAAGCGTGGTGGCAAGCTTTCGCCCAACAAGACCTTTGACCTCGCCAACTACCCCGACGACATCACCAGGCAGGTCGCGGCGGTCATGACCGGGGCGAAGATCTTCGCCTTCGACGCCGGCGACCTCATGCCGGACGCCATGAAGACCGCGTACTGGGGTGCCGTGCTCAAGTTTGTGGCCGACCAGTCGAAGCTGGACTCCATCTTGCAAAACCTAGACACGATTCAAGCCACGGCATATAAGTAAAGAGACGTAGGGGAGGGCATCGGCTGTGGATTTCAGCCCACTGCTATCGGATATTCCTACGCTCGTTGCAGTTATCGTCGGCGTGCCATTGGTACTCGGCGCCTACATCGTGGGCGGCGAGTACCTGGTACGCCTCCTGCCTGACAAATCCAGGCCCAGGGTCAGGCCGTGGGTCTGGGTTGGTCCGGCGCTTTTGATAGTTGCTGTCTTTCTCGTCTACCCCGTCTTCGGCACCGCGTGGAGAAGCCTTTACGACACCAGTGGCGACAATTTCGTCGGTCTTGGCAACTACGCCAACCAGCTCGCGGGCTTTCCGAACGGAAACGCCTGGATCGCGATCAGGAACAACCTCTACTGGCTGATCCTCTTCACCCTGGTGGTGCTGTTCTTTGGCCTGCTCTTTGCGGTCCTCACCGATCGCGTGCCTTACGAAAGCCCGATCAAGTCCCTGATCTTCATGCCGATGGCGATCTCGTTCGTCGCCCTGTCGGTCATCTGGCTGTTCATGTACAGCTACCAGCAGCCGGGCGACCCGCAGACCGGAACGATGAACGCCATTCTTACCTTCTTCCACAAGGACCCGATCACCTGGGTCACTGATCCGAACGTCGCCACGTTTGCCCTGATCGCCGCGGGCATATGGGGCTTCGTCGGATTCGCGATGGTCATCCTGTCGGCGGCCCTTAAAGGCATACCTGGTGACCTCCTCGAAGCCGCCCGCGTCGATGGCGCGGGAGAGATCACGATCTTCCGGCGTGTGATCTTCCCGCTGATGATGCCGACGATCGTGGTGGTCGGTACGACACTGGTCATCTTCGCGCTGAAGGCTTTCGACATCGTCTACGTGATGACAGGCGGCAACTACGACACCGATGTGCTCGCCAATCGAATGTACAAGTTGGCTTTCATAAGCAACGAACCTGGCCTGTCGAGCGCGGTCGCGATCATCCTCGTCGCCGCCGTGATCCCTGTGCTCATCTTCAACCTGCGGCAGTTCCGCGCAGTGGAGGCACGACGATGACGATCGCGAGCGAGCGGATCGCGGTGCCCGCGGTTGAGCGGAGGTTCTCGCCCGAGTGGCTCGGACAGATCTTCTCGAAGGGCCTCCTGCACGTGGTGGTGATCGGGATCACGCTCATGTGGATCGTGCCGACGTTGGGCCTTCTGATCAGCTCGTTCAGGTCTCCGTCGGACATCGCCTCGAGCGGTTGGTGGACCGCACTGTCGCCACCCTTCAAGTTCACGCTGGACAACTACACGGGCGTGCTGAACACCAGCAACCTGGGCAGCAGCTTCTTCAACAGCTTCATGATCACGATTCCGGCGACAGTCATCCCAGTGAGCATCGCCGCCTTCGCCGCGTACGCCTTCTCCTGGATGAAGTTCTGGGGCCGCGACTTCTTCTTCCTCGCCCTGGTCGGCCTGCTGGCCGTACCGCTGCAGGCCACCTTCGTCCCGATCCTGAGCCTGTTTGTGAAATACGGCTTGACTCCCGACAACGTCGGCTTCCTCGGCCTCTGGCTTGCGCACACCGGCTACGGCCTTCCCTTCGCGATCTACCTGCTGGCCAACTTCTTCCGCTCGCTGCCCACCGACCTTTTCGAGTCGGCCGAGATCGACGGCGCAGGGACGCTCACCGTCTTCTTCCGAATCGTGCTGCCACTCTCGGTGCCGGCGATCGCCTCGCTGGTCATCTTCCAGTTCCTGTGGATCTGGAACGATTACCTCGTCGCCCTGATCTACGTCGGCGGCACCGCGGACTTTGCGCCGCTGACGGTGACCATCGCGAACCTGGTCAACTCGAACGGCCAGGGCTGGGAGCTATTGACGGCCGCGGCATTCTTCTCGATGATCGTGCCGTTGATAGTCTTCTTCAGCCTCCAACGCTTCTTCGTCCGCGGCATTCTCGCCGGTTCGGTTAAGGGGTAATAAAAGTGTCATCAGTCACATTCGACCACGTTGTCAAGCGCTACACCTCTGACCTGACCGTGGTCAAAGACTTCAACGTGGAGATCAAGGACAAAGAGTTCATGGTCCTGGTCGGTCCATCGGGATGCGGCAAGTCGACGGCGCTGCGCATGCTGGCCGGCCTGGAGGCGATCAGCGAGGGCCAGATCCGGATCGGCGACCGCGTCGTCAACGACGTCGCCGCCAAGGATCGCGACATCGCCATGGTCTTTCAGTCATACGCGCTGTACCCCCACATGAGCGTCTACGACAACATGGCCTTCCCGCTCCAGATGCAGCACATGAAGAAGCCGGACATCGACAAGCGCGTCAAGAGCGCGTCTGGCATCCTGGGCCTCGACAATTTCCTCCAGCGCAAGCCGCGAGCCCTGTCCGGCGGCCAGCGCCAGCGCGTCGCCCTCGGCCGCGCAATCGTACGCAACCCACAGGTCTTCCTTCTCGACGAGCCTCTCTCGAACCTCGACGCCAAGCTGCGCGGCCAGACGCGAATCGAGCTGCAGAAGCTTCACCGCGACCTGGAAACCACGTTCATCTATGTCACGCACGACCAGGTCGAGGCGATGACGATGGGCGATCGCATCGCGATCATGAACGCGGGCATCCTGCAGCAGGTCGGCACGCCAGGGGAGATCTACGACCACCCGGCCAACCTTTTCGTCGCAGGTTTCATCGGCAGCCCGACCATGAACTTCGTCCCCGCCACCACGGAGAACGGCTCGGCAAAGGCGTCGGGTTTCTCGGTGAAGCTGCCGAAAGCGGTTTCGGCGACCAAGGGAACGCTTGGTTTCAGGCCAGAGGCACTGACCGACCGCGTCGCAGACGAGGCCAGCTCGATGCAGATGAAGGTCGACGTGGTCGAGCGCCTCGGCTCCGACCAGTTTCTTTACGGCAAGGTGGGAAGCGACTCGGTCACCGCCAGGGTCGATCCCCGCATGAAGGTCGACCCGGGAGACACTGTCAAGCTCGGGCTCGATACGCGCACGCTGCACTTCTTCGACGCCGAGACCGAGCTCGCCCTCCTCTAGCTCCGTGTTCGGATAGGTCTCCCGTGGAGACCCTTCGCGCGCGGGACGATTTCGACAGTGCGCGCTTCAAGGCGTTTCGCCGCGCAATCCGGGCCGCGCTCACTCGGCGCAAAGAGCGCCTGCTCTCACTCGACCGCGTGCTGGCGGCGGCGGGCCTCGAGGGCAAGTCCTTCGGCGGCGTGCAGGAGATCCCGCTCGACAAGGTCGTCGGCTCGGCGTCGGCCGACGCCAAGGCTCACGATTTCGACCCCGCGTTCCTTCCCGCCAACCGGCGGCTCAGAGACCGGTGGACCCGGATCTACACGGCGATGGTGGAGGGCGACGAGCTGCCGCCGATCGACGTGTACAAGCTCGACGACTATTACTACGTGATCGACGGGCACCACAGGGTCTCGGTGGCTCGAAGCCTGGGTCGCCAGGAGATCAATGCGCGGGTGATCGAGGTGAAGACCCGCGCGCCGGTGGGCTCTCATGTCGACGGCGCAGCGCTGTTGAGGGCAGCCGAGTACTCTGCGTTCCTTGACACGACGCAGCTCCACCGCACGCGGCCCGAGGCTCGGCTCGAGTGCAGCCGGCTTGGCCGTTACGACGAGATCCTCAAGCACATCCTCGGCCACCGCTACTTCCTCGGGCTGGAGCAGCGCCGCGAGGTCCCGCTGGCCGAGGCGGCGGCCAGCTGGTACGACAACGTCTACACGCCCGTCATCAAGCTCATCCGCAAGTACCGGGTGCTGGAGCTGATGCCGGGCTGGACCGAGGCCGACCTTTACGTGGAGATCACCAGGCGCTGGCTGCAGCTCAGCGAGGAGGGCGCGCCCTCGGGCCCGGACCCGGCCCTGCATTCGCTGCTGGACGATGAATCCCGAAGCTTCTGGGAGCGGCGGCGGAACCTGAAGCTGGACAGGGAACCGTGATCGGTCTGATCTTCGGGCCGCCCGGCAGCGGCAAGGGCACGCAGGCGGCTCACGTGGAGCGGGAGTTCAAGCTGTCGCACCTGTCGACGGGCGACATCCTCCGCGCCGAGGTGGCCCGCGGCACGGAGATCGGCAAGGAGGCCGAGCGGATCATGCGGGCCGGCGACCTGGTGCCGGACGACCTCATCATCCGCATCGTCCAGGGCATCCTGCGCGACCCCAACGTCAGCTCGGATGTGCTGCTGGACGGTTTCCCCCGGACCCTGGAGCAGGCAAAGGCGCTGGACGAGATGCTGGCCCAGGAGGGCCACAAGGTCGACTTCGTCATTGCATTTAGAGTCCCGGAGGACGTCCTGATCGAGCGGCTCCTGCATAGGGCGGAGGTGGAGGGGAGGGCCGACGACACGCGCGAGGCGATCACGGAGCGCATGCACGAGTACAAGCACCTGACGGAGAAGGTCTTGGACCACTACCACAAGAGAGGCGGCAAGGTGCACGAGATTGATGGCGTGGGGGAGATCGACGAGATCTTCGACCGCATCCGGGAAGCGCTGAAGCGAGGTAATTAGAGAGTCGTCCTCCCCGCTTGCCGGGGAGGTGGCGCGTCTTCCTTTTGGGGTCCCCGCGCTCTTGGTGCGCGGGGCTAGCCCGGAGGGGGCGCTCAAGCCTGCACATACGGTGGCTCAGGCCCCAGGGCCGCAACGGAGGGCCAATCTCCGGAACACCAGCCTATGCTTTGCGCTCTGGAGTTCGCGCTGGGGAGCGTGTAGGACGGCAAAGAAGGCTCGGGTAGAGGATCTAGGTCACCAGACCAAGTCCGTCAACGGAAACGGGCAGAGCGCGCCCCGCCCCGTCGCGGCCCCGGTGGCCGCCTCGCCCACGCAGAGCGCCTTCCCCCCGATCGCCGACTACGCCTTCCTGTCCGACTGCGAGGTCAATGCGCTGATCGCGCCAAGCGGCCGGGTGGAGTGGATGTGCCTGCCCCGTCCCGACAGCCCCAGCGTGTTTGCGGGCATCCTCGATCGGGGGGCCGGCACCTTCCGCTTCGGTCCCATGGGGGTTGCCGTTCCTGCAGGCCGGCGCTACCTACCTGGAACGCTGGTCCTGGAGACCACCTGGAGGACGCGAACGGGCTGGATGGTCGTTCGCGACGCCCTCTGCATCGGGCCCTGGTACCACGGCCAGCGTCGTTCAGGCACCCACCGCCGCCCCCCGACCGACCAGGAGGCGGAGCACATCCTTCTGCGCACCGCGAAGTGCGTGGTGGGCAGCGTGGAGCTCAGCCTCGACTGCAGCCCGGTATTCGACTACGGCAAGACGGCGGCGCACTGGGAGTACTCGGGCCCAGGCTACGGCGAGGCGATAGCGTCGGGCGGCCAGGGCGACGTGCCACTGCGCCTGGTCACCGATCTCAACGTCGGCTTCGAAGGGCCGGGAGCGCATGCCACCAAGACCCTGAGGCAGGGCGAAAAGGCCTACGTGGCCCTGTGCTGGCCGCGCTCGCAGTACTCGGCGTCGAAAGAGCTGTGGGCAGAGCACCCGCCTCCAGCCACGGTCGACGAGGCGTTCGAGCGCGTCGAGCGGACAGCCGACTTCTGGCGCGAGTGGATCAACCACGGGGAGTTTCCAGAGCACCCGTGGCAGAGCTTCCTGCAGCGCAGCGCCCTCACGCTCAAGGGCCTCACCTACAGTCCCACCGGCGCGCTGCTCGCTGCTGCGACGACGTCTCTTCCCGAGACCATCGGGGGCGAGCGAAACTGGGATTACAGGTACACCTGGGTCCGCGATGGCACCTTCATGCTGTGGGGCCTGTACACGCTTGGTTTCGCCCGCGAGGCCAACGACTTCTTCTACTTCATCGCCGACGTCGCGACCGGCAAGAAGGAGCTGCAGATCATGTACGGAATCGGTGGCGAGCACGAGCTGGGCGAGAAGACGCTCGACCACCTGAGCGGGTACGAGGGCTCGCGCCCGGTGCGCATCGGCAACGGCGCGTACAACCAGAAGCAGCACGACGTATGGGGCGCTGTGCTCGACTCCGTCTACCTGCACACCAAGTCGCGCGACTACCTGCCCGAGGTCGTGTGGCCGATCCTCAAGCACGCTGTCGAATGCGCCATCGCCAACTGGAAGGAGCCGGACCGCGGCATCTGGGAAGTTCGAGGCGAGCCTCAGCATTTCACCTCGTCGAAGTTGATGTGCTGGGTGGCCTGCGACAGGGGTGCGCGCCTGGCCGAGCTTCACGGCGATAAGGATCTGGCCGTCTCGTGGCAGAAGGTAGCCGATGAGATCAAGTCGGACATCTGCACTAACGGGGTGGACTCGCGCGGCGTTTTCGTCCAGCACTACGGGTCGGACGCGCTGGACGCGTCCGTGCTGCTCATCCCCCTCGTCAGGTTCCTGCCCCCCGACGATCCGCGAGTGCGGGCGACGGTACTCGCGATCCGTGAGGAGCTCACTGAGGACGGGATGGTCCTGCGCTACCGCACCGAGGAGACTGACGATGGCCTCAAGGGCGATGAGGGCACCTTTACGATCTGCTCGTTCTGGCTCGTCTCAGCCCTCGCCGAGATCGGCGAGGTGGTCAAGGCGAGGCAGCTGTGC
>DATCPW010000304.1:0-7785 GCA_036569865.1 Candidatus Dormiibacterota bacterium | reverse complement strand
CGACGTGGTTGCTGCCCGGCCGGAGCTGTTGATCCTGGCCCCTTGCGGATTCACTCGGGAACGTGCGCTGGAGGAAGCGGCGCTGGTCCAAACGAATATCAACGGCGTTGGCGCCGCCCGCGTTGTGGTTCTGGATGGATCTGCATATTTCAACCGCCCGGGACCACGGCTCGTCGACTCGCTGGAGCACCTTGTCGCGAGCCGCTAAGGCTCGTCCGGTGAGCCCACAGAGCTCGTCGGACGCGAGGTATCGCCCAGGGGTCAAGGAAGACTTCGACCGTCTTTACCGCGCCACCTACCAGCGAGTGTTCGCCTCTCTCGTGCTGATCCTGCGCAATCCCGCAGCCGCCGAGGACGCTGCGCAGGAAGGCTACCTCCGGGCGTTCAAAGCCTGGAAGACCTGGAAGCAGGAGGCGCCGGCAGAGGCGTGGCTGTACCGGATCGCCCTGAACGTGGCATTCACACATCGCCGGCGCGAGCGGCTCTATGAGATCGGCGAGGTGATCAGGCGACTTGGCCGCCCGAAGGAAACGGATCCGACTGAGGTGATCCAGCCCGACCTCGTTCGAGAGCTCAGGGCGCTGCCGCCCAAGCAGGCCGCTGCTCTTGTGCTTCGCCACCTGCACGGGTTCACCAACCGGGAGATCGCGGCAGCGGTCGGGATCCCCGAGCGGACTGTGGCTTCGCGCCTGGCGGCGGCCAAATCCCGGCTCAAAGCGCGCCTGGGCGACAGATTCGAGACGAGAATGGGTACTCCGGCGGCCACGACAGTCTCTTTTGACGAATGAGCACTCAAGGCACCACAGGCTTTGACCAGTGGCTGCAGTCGCAGCTCCAGCAGCACGCCGCCGCCCACACCGGGCCGAGCCCCGTGCCGGCGCAAGCGCAGTATCAGGCGGCCTACCTCCAGGGAGCCCATCTGCCGCTGCTCGCCAAGATCGCGGCTGTGCTCACGACGAAGGCCGCCATTGGGGTCGCGGCCGGCGCTCTCGTCGTCGGCGCGGCGGGCGTTGGCGAGTTAGTGATCACCGGCAGCACCAATCCGGCCGATTGGGGTACGCAGGTCATCAAGCAGGTGAGCACATGCAAGGGTGCGCTGGCGCCCGATTCGCATGGCATCGGCGAGTGTGTGAGCTCATTTGCTTCTCACCAGGGCAAATCGTCAAGCGCCGACCACCACGCTACTCCAACTCCCACCCATGCCGAGCACACACCGGGACCTCCACCGAGTAACGGCAAGGAAACGGCGCATCCGACTCCACCACCCCACCCGCATCCGACTCCACCAAGAAACAACCCGTAATGCTGGCTCGTGACTTGCGAGAAAGGAGGGGAGGGACATGACATGGCGGGCTTTAAACCGACGCGCAAGCAGCTAGGCCAGGGAATGGTCGAGTACGCGCTGATCCTGGTTCTTGTTTCTATCGTCGTTATCGTGATTCTTCTAACCATGGGGAACCAGATCGCGAACGTGTTCTCGAACGTCGTCGCGGCGCTTGGCTAAACCGGCATCAACTAGACAACTACCGCATTAGTCTCCGCCCGGCGCCTGGCCGGGCGGAGGCCCCCCCTCTCCCTCCAGCAGCAGCCCGCGCGGTGTTGGAGAATTGCCGGTGTTTCGTGAATCCCCCGGCATCGCACATCTCGCGGCCGCCCCTGTGGCTTGCCTCGGCCGCCCTCGTCGCCGGGTGGGCTGCCCTGTACGACGTGGCCACCTGGGTCATCCTCTTTGTCAGGCAACCCATACACCCGGACTTCAGGATCTTCTACGTCGCCGCTGAGGCAGGTCTGCGTTACGGGTGGGCGAGGATCTACGACCTGGAGACTTTGCGCGCGCTCTCTGCTTCGTTCCCGGCCGGTCAGAACTACATCAACCCGGCATTGCCCTTCATCAACCCGCCGGTTTTCGCGTGGCTGATCGCGCCGCTCACCGCCCTTCCGCTGCCAGTGGCCTATGTCGCCTGGAGCGCGATATCGCTCGCCGCCCTGGTCTGGGCGTGGCACATCGCGGCGCCGTATTCAGGCCTCAGGAAGATCGCCCTGCTGGCGACTGCGCTTGCGCTTTGGCCGGTGCTGGACGCCTTCTACTTCGGCCAGCCAACGCTCGTCATCGTGGGTTTGCTCGCCACCACGTGGTGGCTGTGCGCAAAGGACAGGCCGCTGGCCGCGGGCGCGGCGCTCGCTCTCGCGACCGCGCTCAAGCCGCACACCGTGATCCTGGTCCCATTGGCGCTCGCGATCAGCGGCCGTTACCGGCCGGTCCTCAGCTGGGCCGCCGTCTGCAGCGTGCTCGCCATTGCTTCCGCGCTCGCGCTCGGACCTTCAGGTCTCAACAACTTTCTACAGACGCTCGAGTACGGGCAGACCGACTCTGGACAAGCCCACTACACGCTCGCGTACATATTCGGCGCAGGCCTGCTGTCCTACGCCCTTGAAGCACTTCTGGGGATCGCGGCACTTGCTATCGCGTGGCGCCGGCGGGCCGACCTGAATGTTGTGTTTGCGCTGGGTTTGCTGGGTTCCCTCGTTTTCGCCTTCCACCTTCATCAGTACGACTACTCGACGCTGATCCTGGCCGCCTGGCTGGTTCTGCGATCGGGACCGCCGCTGTGGCACCGCCTTTATTTGCTGGCAGGGGTGGCGACGATGCAGGCGATCAGCCTGGGCAACCCGCTGCCTCAACTCCTCTGGGACTTTGGCTGGCTGGCGATCCTCGGGCTCGGCGCGTTCACTCAAGCCAGTTCGACTGCGACTACGACCGGCAGCTCCACCACATCACCGCGAGGCGCTGAGGTGGGCGCCTAGGTCCGGCCCGCTTCGACAGCCTCTCGGGCTTCGCCTCTGATCCACCAGACCAATGCGAGGGCCGCCAGCGGATCGGCCCACCAAATTCCAAATAGCTGGTTCACAACGAGGCCCGCCAATGCGACTGCCGCCATGTAGAGGCAAACCACGCTGCACGCAGCGTCGCCTCGTAGGGCCGGACTGCCCAGGCGGCCGGCGAGCGACAGCCGCCAGCGCCAGAGCCCCGCCATGATTCCAAGCGATGCCACGGTGAGCGCAATCCCGACCGGCGATCGTTGTGGCTCAATCCGAAGAACGAGCGAAACAACAGCCGAAAGCAAGATGTAAGCGATCAGCCCGTACAGCGCATAGCCGACCAGCCGGCTGGCGCGACGCTCGCCTCCGGAAAGCGAGCCCCGTTCCTCGGACTCAGACCTCTGCAGCAATCGATGCAGCACCACCGCCGATGAGAAAAGCTCTACGCCGCTGTCAACCCCGAAAGCGGTGAGCGCAACGGAGCGAGCGGCGATGCCGGCGATAATTGCAATGGCGGCCTCAATCACCATCCAGCCAACCGTCAAGACTTGAGCCAGCCGCGCCTCTTGTAGGAGCGTTCGGGGCGATGTCGCTACGGCCATATCGGAAGCATACGAATGCGCCCTTTCGGGCGCGAGCAGCCATCGGTCAAAATGAGAGGTACAAGGGGCGGTTGCGTGGACACAGCCTGGGATACCTGAAGCCAATGGAGGGAGCATGACGACCATACGTTTACTGGTGGGAACTCACAAAGGCGCTTTTGTCCTGACTTCCGACGAACGGCGAAAAGACTGGAAGGTGGAGGGGCCCCATTTCGCGGGCTGGGATGTCTACCACGTCAACGGCTCTCCCGCCGAACCCAACAGGCTCTTTGCCTCGACATCGCGAGGCTGGTTCGGTCAGGTGATCCAGCGGTCCGACGACGGGGGCGCCACGTGGCAGCCAATCGGCAACGAGTTCCATTACGAGGGGACGCCGGGCACCCACAAGTGGTACGACAACACCGATCACCCCTGGGACTTCTTGCGCGTCTGGCACCTCGAGCCATCGCTCACGGACCCTGACACCGTGTACGCAGGGGTCGAGGATGCGGCGCTGTTCAAGTCGACCAACGGCGGTACCTCATGGGTGGAGCTGCCAAGCCTGCGGACTCACAGGACCGCCTCTTCCTGGGCGCCGGGCGCGGGCGGCCTGTGCCTGCACACGATCATCCTGGATCCAGTCAACCCGAACCGGATCTTTACAGCCATCTCATCGGCGGGCTCGTTTCGCAGCGACGACAACGGCGAGACATGGATTCCGATCAACCACGGTTTGAGGTCGTCGTACATTCCGGACCCCGACGCGGAGGTCGGTCATTGCGTGCATCGCCTGGCGATGCACCCCAGCCGCCCCAACACGCTGTTCATGCAGAAGCACTGGGACGTCATGCGCACCGATGACGCGGGAGACACGTGGCACGAGATCAGCGGCAACCTGCCCACGGACTTCGGATTCGCGATCGACGTCCACGCCCATGAGCCGGAGACCATCTACGTCGTGCCGATCACAAGCGACTCGGACCATTTCGTGCCCGACGGAAAGCTGCGTGTGTATCGGAGCCGCACCGGCGGCAATGAGTGGGAGGCGCTGACCGAGGGCTTGCCTCAGAAAGATTGCTATGTGAACGTGCTCAGGGACGCGATGGCGGTGGACTCGGCCGAGTCGTGCGGCGTTTACTTCGGGACCACCGGTGGCCAGGTGTACGCGTCCGCCGACTCTGGTGACAGCTGGACGGCGATCGCGAGGGACCTGCCTGCGGTCCTATCGGTGCAGGTGCAGACGCTGGCTTGATCCGGGTCGAGCTGCCGGCAAACCTGCGCACCCTCGCCGGCGTCGGCCGAGAGGTGCAGCTCCAGGTCGACGGCCCGGTCACGCAGCGGTCTCTTCTCGATGCGCTCGAGGCGCAGTACCCGGCGCTGCGCGGAACGGTGCGTGACTCGCGCACCAAGAAGCGGCGGGCGATGCTGCGGTTCTTTGCCTGCGAGGAGGACCTTTCGGACGAACCGCTCGACGCCCCTCTTCCCGAGCCGGTCGCGTCGGGCAAGGAGCCTTACCTGATTGTGGGAGCGATCGCCGGAGGCTAGCTTCCTTTAGGGGTCACCGTGCCCGGGCGCAGGGGGGCTCCGAGCCTGAACGCCTTGCGCACCAGGCGTTTGACGGCGGGTTTTTCGGCGTCCGCCGGCGAGCGCAGGGTTACGAACCGCGCGTCCTTGCCGCCGCCCTGCAGCAAGCCGCTGCCATCGTCGAGCTCGCGTCCGCGATAAAAGAAGATGGTCGAGTGGTCGGTGAACGTGCCGACGCCGACCACGTTCGCGCCGTTTACGGCGTAGCGCGCGAGCTTCCACATCGCGCTCTTGGAGCTTGGCGGCTGGCTGCGATAGGCGATCTCGTCCGCCTCGGGCGCGGCCTCTTTGACGGTGTTGAGTGCGGCGTCCACGATCGGGCGCACGTTCGATGGAACTTTCTCCAGCTGTTCGGACAGCGAGAAGTCAGATGGCATCTGCCCCGATTCTACTTTCCGCGCGGATCCTCGGCCTTGCTGATCGGCTGGTCGAGTTTCGGCCTGACCGGGCTGAGGTGCAGTCGGAAAGGAATGCCTTCCGCGCGAAAGCCCACCTTGATGTGTTGGTTGTCGCAGAAAGGCTTGTGCAGCGACTCGCCGCAGCGGCAAAGAGTCGCGCGGGGCAGCACCTGTACCGAACCGTCCTCACGCGTGACCTCGATCTTGCCCTTCACCAGCAGGGGTCCGTTGCGTACCGGCGTGACCGTGGTCCGGCCGTCGTACGCCTCTTGGGACCCGCCGCGGAGACGCCGGTAGAGCAAAGCCCCGCTCGGACACAGCTCCACGACCTCGGCCACCTCATCAGCCGTGGCCATGTCGGGCAAGACCCACGGCCGCCGGTTGAGGTCGAAGACTCGCGGATGCCCGCGCAGGCACTCGGCGACGTGGATGCAGAGGTCGAGATCGAAGGTGACCTCGATGTCCTGCCCGCGGTAGACCTTCCGCACCCCATTCACGATACGTCTCGCACGGGGAACGGGCCATGGCTGCCTTAATCTGGCTCAGGCGGCGTGGAGCCGCCACTTTGACGATGCTTGATCAAGAACGGCTGGCGCTCGACCCAGGAGCCCTGGTAACCAATCGCGCAGGGAAACTCTCTCCGAGACAGCGCTCAAAGCTCCGGGCACGTGCCACCGGTGCTCTCATCGGTTTGATTGCCACCAGCACGTTCGCGGTAATCGCATGGTTGGTGGCCTGGGCTGGACCGAAGGTCTGGATTGTCGCTGCTCTTATCGCAACTGTTGCCGCCCCGCTGGCATTTTGGGCATTTGACCGAATCCGGGCTGACCTGCGCGGCCGAGTGATCAGCGTTACCGGTGTACTCGTCCTGAAATACGTTGACGATGAGGATCACCGGATTCATGCAGAGGTAGGAGGCCGCCCGCTGCGCCTGCCAAGCTCGATGATGGGCATCCTGGATGAGCCCGGCCAGGTGACTGCCTACTTCACGCGGTGGTCGGGAATGCTCGTGAACATTGCGCCTGCCGCCGCGGACGAAATGGGTGGCGGCTACAAAAGCGAGTCGTAGAGCTCCACGGTCTTGGAGGCGATGGCCGGCCAGCCAAAGTGCTGCAACACGCGCTGGCGCCCAGCCATTCCCATCCTTGCCGCCAGGGCCGGGTCGCTCAACAGCTCATTAACGCGAGCGGCCAACAAGCTCGTGAAGGACTCAACGTCATCGGGTTGGTAGTCCACGAGGTAGCCGGTCTCACCCTCAACGACGATTTCGGGGATTCCGCCGACGCGCGACGCGACCACAGCCGTCTCACACGCCATCGCCTCGAGGTTCACGAGGCCGAACGGCTCATAAATCGATGGGCATATGAACACGGAAGCACCCGAATGCAGGTGGATCAGATCTTGCAATGGAATGTAGTGGTCGACCCAGACCAGGTTGCCTCGCTCGGAGCGGACGCGCTCAGCAAGGCCGCCAATTTCAGCGGCGATCTCGGGCGTGTCCGGGCTGCTGGCGACGATCACCAGCTGGTGGCGCGGATCCATCTTTAGAGCCGCAGCCAAGAGCAGCTGCAAGCCCTTCTGCCGCGTCATCCGACCGTTGAAGAACGCGTACGGCTTGCTCGGGTCCACCCCAAAGCCAACGAGTGCTTCTTCCGACCGTTGTGGCCGGTAGATCTCGGGATCGATTCCGTTGTGGATTACGTGGACGCGTTCGGGCCTGACCTGCGGGTAGCAGGACGGGATGTCGCCACGCACCCCGTGCGAGACCGCTATGACGGCGTCCGCGGCTTCGGTTGCGGTTCGCTCACAGAACATCGAAAGGGCGTAGCCGCCGCGCAGCTGCTCGGCCTTCCACGGCCTCAGCGGCTCCAGGCTGTGAATCGTTACAACATGCGGAATGGACCACATGAGCTTTGCGAGATGGCCCCCGAAATTCGCGTACCACGTATGGCTGTGCACCAGGTCGGCGCCCTTGACGGCCGCCCCCATTGCCAGGTTGATCGACATCGCCTGGAGCGCTGCTGACTCGGGCTTCGGCTCCGACAGAGCGGCCCACGGCTCGTGGCTGGTCACGCCGGGCTCGTCCCGTGGCTTGCCCCAGCAGTGGACGGAGACCTCGGCCAGGCGGCGCAGCTCACGAGCCAGAAATTCGACGTGTGTGCCCGCGCCGCCGTAAACCTCGGGCGGGTACTCGCGCGTAAGCAGAGCGACCTTGCGCCTGTTCGTCGTCACAGCGAAGTCATTTTGGAGCCTTCTTGCGAGCCACAGCGAGGCGCGGATAAACAAACCGACCGTCGGTCTGTTATGGTCCCGACCATGGCCCGGACCGTCAACGCCACCCTCTATACGGTGCGGCGCGATGCCTTTCTGGATGTGGCACAGGGGTTCGTCCAGACCAAGGG
>DATCPW010000303.1:0-4118 GCA_036569865.1 Candidatus Dormiibacterota bacterium | reverse complement strand
GTCGAGGCGCCCCGAGCTCGGCGATGCACCTCGAGGAGAAGCTCACGCACATCAACGGTTTTGGTCGACACCTTGTCGGTTTGGATGCGGCTCAAGAAGAGCAGGTCGTTGACGTCTTCAGTCACGCGTTCCAGTTCCTGGAGAGCGACGTCGATTGTTTGCTGCACCTCGCCTGAGGAAGGCTGCCGTTGCCGCCTCAACACCTGAAGATGACCGCGGATGATAGTGAGTGGAGTCCTCATTTCGTGTGAGGCAAGCGCATAGACCTTCTCCCGCTGGTGAAAACCAAGCTCAAGCCTCGTCACCATCTCGTCAAAAACCTCGGCCAGTTGCCCAACCTCATCTCGGGGCCCGCGATGCTCGATGCGATGGCCGAAGTCGCGCTCCGTGATGCCCGCGGCCGCGAGTCTGATCCTCGTTACTGGCGCGAGCGCTCGCCCAACCACACCGTAGGTCAGCAGCCCTGAAGCCGCAGCTATGCCGAGACAGAGCAGGCTTATCACGGGGGTTATGGTGCCCAAGATCACCTGCGCGTCGTGAAGCGGTAGGGCCACCCTGACATCACCAATGCTCTTGCCGCCTAGCGAGATTTTCGCCGCCGCCATTCGGTAATCGCCACGCGCGCCGGTCACCGTCGAAATTTCGCCGAAGGTAGCCGAGCGGCCAACCATGGCTAGCAGAGCGCTGTCCTTGGTGTTGCTTATCGTTGCTCCGCCCGCCAACTGGACGCGGATGACGGGGGCAAGTCCAGAGGCCGCAGCTGGGTCGCTCGTGATGAATTCGCGAGTCGTAAGGTCCACGTCTGTTGGCGTAGCTGCATACGACACCCGTTGCTGAAATGCACGAACCTCGAGCGCAACGTTGGCATCGACTGTTCCGTAGAGCTGTGTGCGAAGGATGGCTAGGGTCACAAGCTCGACTGCAATGAGTGCGACCAGCACCAACCCGGCGGCAGTCAAACTCAACCTGATGCGTATGCCCAATCGAGCTAACAGTTGGTCGAGGCGCCGGACAGCTACCTTCATCGCTCCTATCCAACGCCCGAGGTGGTGGTCGATGTTCATGACACGCGCAACCGATAACCTGCGCCTCGAACCGTCTCGATGCGCACATCCGCCGGCCAAGGCACCTTCCGTCTCAGGTAGCCGACATAGACGTCGACCAAGTTGCTCTCGCTGAACGAGTCATACGGCCATACACCGCTGCTGATCTGGGCTCGTGTAACAACATGATTGGGATGACGGAGGAAGTACTCCAGCAGTGCAGACTCGCGTACTGTCAAATCCACACGACCGTCGGCCGAGCTTGCCGAATGTTCACGCAAGTCGAGTCGGAGTGTGCCAGCCCGCAGCTCGACTGCGCTGGCCTGGTCCCGTCGCAGGAGTGCGCGGATCCGGGCAAGTAGCTCATCGAAATCGAATGGCTTACCGAGGTAGTCATCGGCGCCGGCGTTCAGACCTCGGACCCGGGAACTCACGTCGTCGAGGGCTGTGAGTATCAAGACTGGCAAACCTGCCTTGGTGCTGCGCAGGGCCGTCAGGACATCGAGCCCGCTGCCATCCGGCAGGACGAGGTCTAGTACCACAAGATCGATCGGTTCAGTCCTCGCCAGCGCAAGGGCTTCGCCACTGTCGCGGGCGCGGACGCACGAATAGCCTTCCGCCTGAAGTCCCTTACTGACAAAGGCGGCGATGCGCTCCTCGTCTTCGACGAGCAGGATCAGCACCCGCCCGACTTGCTTATGGCCGCGACCCGACGCCTAGTCTCCGCCGTCTCCTCCATCGCCTTTACCGTGCTTACCGCTTTTTGGCGTGTCGTCTGACTGGATCGGGGCTGACTGAACGGCGACGTTCAGGTGGTTGCTGGTACCAGCGTTGATGACAGCCGGAACGGGCCCGCTGTGACCAGAGGTGGCGGCGGCGAGTGTCGCACGGCCCACGCTGGTTGCGGCCAGCAGAAGCAGAATGGCGGCCAGTAATACGACAAAGAGAGTCGCCGGCCTTCGTACAGCTATGTCACCCATACCGTGCCTCCAGTGATTCCCGGGTGGCAATCATTAAGTAAAACGATTATGGCGCCCGATTCTTGTGTTTGGGCCGCTCGGTTAAACCAGTAAGTGGAATCATACGCACGACCGATTTATAGAGAGGGAATACAAGATCTACGGCCGACTACAGTCAACCCACAAATAGTGGCCGGCCGCGAATGGGTGTTGAGGCAAAGGAGGCCATCCGCACCTGCTTTGGAGGCGGGCTGCCATTCAGGTGGTCGTTTATTGGCTTGAGCTAACCTTCGGAGACGACGCCGGCGTAGCTCAATTGGCAGAGCAGCTGTTTTGTAAACACGTGGTCTGTCTCTGAGATCGAAATCGGCCGAAAAGGGCCTTATGACCAGCTGTTTAAAAACAACTGAACATCGGTTTTGGACGATGCGAATCGAAGCTTACTACAAGCTCTCGATGGCCGAATAGAGGCGGATGCGAGCTGCCGTTACTCAACGGATGGCGGCCGAGCAGCGAATGCGGCGGGCCGACAGCCGGCGCCCCCTCAGCAGGTCATTGGTTCGAGTCGCTTTGGGTGGACCTAAGTTCCCACAATACGAACCCGCCCGGAGTATTCGACGGGGAGGCCGTGACTCTCTACGACGTGGCCGATACGAGGGTTGAAAACGCAGTTGGGGCCCTGCTCGAGTTCGTTCAGGTCCACGGTCGGCTCCCGACCGCCGAGAGTTGGACGGCGGCCGGAATGCGTCCGTCGGAGAAGACGATCCGCAGGAGGTTCGGCAGCTTCAAGGCAGCGATCCAACGTGCCGGAGGCGTTTAGTCCATTCGAGCAACGGCTCGCGGCGCTGGGCGTGGCGTTCACCCGGGAATCGCTCGATGGCGACTGTCCTGGAGCATCTCCAGACTGCCTGGTCTCAGGCAAGGCGAAATCCCGTAGGGATGGCGCCGAGGGAAGCGATGTCCCCAGGGTCGTTGGTCGGCTTCCGTCCGATCCGGCGGCGGCGCCGTGCCCACCGGCACCGTCTGCACCGCGGTATTGAACTCGAATTTGACCGATTCGGCACACACATGACATAGCCGATCTATATAGAATGCCTATGTGGTCGGCTTGCGTTCAGCCGAAACGAGTCACCTCGATCCGCTAGCGGAACGCCTTGGCGCTGCCACCTCACGGCTTCAGGCGATGCTTCGCCGCCACTTCGCCCAGGCCGAGATCACCGTCTCGCAGGCTCGCACGCTCAGCACCCTGGCGACGCGAGGGCCGCAGCGCCTCACCGACCTCGCGCTGGTGGAACAGGTTGCGCAGCCGAGCATGTCCGCGCTGATAGCCAGGCTGGAAGTCCACCGCCTGATCGAACGGCGGCCTGACCCAGGCGAACCCAGAACGACATTGATCTCGATCACCGAGGAAGGCCTTGAACTCTGGCGGTCGATCGTTGCCCTCCGGAGCAAACTGCTCGCCACCGGGCTGATGTTGCTGTCAGTGTCGGAGAGGGCGGCGCTCCGGGCGGCGCTGCCTGCTCTCGAGCACCTGGTCGAAGAGCTCCAGGGAAGCGAGGTAGCGCGCAATGTCCGCCCTTGAGTGTTTGCTGGAGGTCGAGCTCGAGAAGGTGCCCGACGCGGCGACAACGAGATGCCGCAAGCCTCAAGGAGGGTTGTGGTGATGTCAGTAGCAAAGCAGCGGCCCGCGGTAGCCTACAAGTGGATCGCACTCTCCAATACCAGCCTGGGTTCGCTGATGGCTTTCCTGAACCAGACCGTCATCCTGATCTCGCTGCCGGCCATCTTCCACGGCCTCGGCGTGGACCCGACGGCACCGGGAGAGACCAGCCTGCTTTTGTGGGTCTTGATGAGCTACAACGTCGCGACCACGGTCTTCTTGGGCACGTTCGGCCGGCTGTCGGACAACTTTGGGAAGGTCCGCTTCTACAACCTCGGGTTCGTCGTCTTCACCCTGGGTTCGCTGATGTGCGCGCTTACGCCGGGTACCGGATCCTCTGGTGCGGCGGAGCTGATCGCCTTCCGCTTCGTGCAGGGGATAGGCGGGGCGCTCCTGATGTCCAACAGCGTCGCCATCCTGACTGATGCCTTCCCGCGCAGTCAGCGCGGTCTTGCC
>DATCPW010000302.1:0-2705 GCA_036569865.1 Candidatus Dormiibacterota bacterium | reverse complement strand
CCGCCCTGACCTCCCCGTAGCTTCCCGGTAGGCGCAACTAGGAGCGCACCAAACTGCAGTAAGCCACAAGTTGTTGTGGCAGACTGGCCCACACACCCAGATGCCTCGACCCGAGAATTGGCCGCGCACCATCCTCCACGTGGATCTCGACGCCTTCTATACGTCCGTCCACCAGCGGGACGACGTCAAGCTTCGCGGGATCCCTGTCGCGGTCGCGGGACGCTCGCGCCGGGCGGTGGTCATGGGCGCTTCGTACGAGGCGCGCGCGTTCGGGGTGCGCTCGGCGATGCCGCTCCACCAGGCCCTGCAGCTGTGCCCGCAGCTCATGGTGGTCAATCCCGACGGCGCTCGCTATCGGGAAGCGAGCCGCCTCGTGCATCAGATCTTCCGCCGGTTCACATCGCCAGAGCTGGTCGAGGCCGTGGCCCTCGATGAGGCCTACCTCGACGTGACGGCGAGAACCCGCCACGGCACCTCGACCCCCGACGAGGTGGCACGCCGGATCAAGTTCCAGGTCCACACCGAGGTCGGCCTGACGGCATCGGTCGGCGCCGCGACCTCAAAGCTGGTGGCCAAGGTCGCAAGCGGCACTCGAAAGCCCGACGGGCTTGTGCTCGTTCCGCCCGGCACCGAGGCCGATTTCCTCGCCCCCCTTCCCATCGGCGCCATCCCCGGCCTCGGCCCCAAGACCGAGGAGCGGCTGCATGCCATGGGCGTGCGCACGGTCGGCGAGCTCGCCGCCTATGAGACGCAGCGCCTGGTCCAGTCGCTGGGAGTGGGCGGGGCGGTCCTGCAGAGGCTTGCCCAGGGTCGCGACCGAGCACCGGTCGACGGCAGCAAGCCGGCGAAGACGATCTCGGCCGAGATCACCTTCGAACGGGACGTCAGCGATCCCGCGGAGCTGGACAAGGCGTTGCGTGAGCTCACGGATCGCGTGGTCGAGCGGCTCATCGCCGAGGGCGTGCGCGCCCGGACGATCTACGTGAAGCTCAAGCTGCCGGACTTCCGCCTGGTGAGCCGCCAGGTGAGCCGGACGAGCCCGACCGACGACGTCGAGACGATCTTTCGCGCCGCGCGGTCGGCGCTGGAGAAGTCGCACGTCGAGTCTCGGGCGGTACGCCTGATTGGGGTTGGGCTGTCGGGCCTCGAGCACCCCGAGCCCGACCTGCAGATGACCCTGTTCGATTAGCCGCGGTCCGGTCGACCACCGGACGCGGGAGCACCGCGAGGATCTCGCCGACGGTCGTCCAGCCAAAGGTCTCGCGGGCTTTCGCCACCAGGGCGCGAAAAACCATCGCGGTTGCCCTGGCGTCATCCAGGGCGGCGTGGGCGGGAGTGACATCGAGGCCAAGCTCCTCCACCAGCCGCGCCAATCCCGGCGTCTGGCCTTTGGGCAGGTCCAACACGAGCCGTGCGAGAGCCGACGTGTCGATGATCGGGTGCTGCAACGGGCTCTCCAAACCCCGGCCGACAAGCCAGGTGTCGAATGCATCGTGGCTGTGCTCGACCAGGACAGCGCCGTGGGCAAAACGAAGGAACGCACGGCGTGCGTCACGAAATTCGGGCGCCCCGATCAACATCGACCTGTCGATGTGGTGCCGTTTCTTGGCGTAGGGATTGATTGGCGCACGGCAATCAACGAGGGTGTCGAAAAACGAAAGCGGGCCTGAAAGCTTGAATCGCTCAGCGCCAAGCTCCAGCACGAGGAAGGGCGCATTGCCCGTCGTCTCGACGTCGATGGCGACGAACTCTGCGTCGTCGAGAAGCGTCTGAGGGCCGAATTCGGGCGCATCGACCGCGATCTCCTCCCAGGGCACGGGCTCAATCGCCCCGCGAGGCTTTAGAAAGACGGGCTTCACGTCTGCCGCCCCAGCGCCGACCGCAGAAACGCGATCTCCTCCCGCGTGAGGGCCCTCAATAGAATCGCGGCGACAGCGTACACCGCGATGCCAAGCAACACGACCAATAGAACCGCGTCGCCGGTGACATTTCGAAGCGGATACACCGCAGCGCCCATCACGACGCCCGCAAGGATCGGACGCCATGACGCGGACGGAAGATTCAGCTTGCCAAGATGCTTAACAGTCAACCACCAACCCACGGCGACGAGCACCACCTCTGTGGCCACGGTCGTCCAGCTGGCCGCGATGTAACCAAAAGGCGGGATCAGAATGAGGTTGAGCACAACGTTTACAGCGAGGCTGACTCCTGCCGCTTTCGCGTAGGACGCCTGGCGGTCGAGGACCGTCAAGGCGCCGATGAACGCGTTGTTGACGAAGGCAAACGAGTATGCGAGGGCCAGGATCTGCAGAGCCGGGACCGACTCGCGATAGAAGCTCGACCACAGGCCCGCAAGCGGGTAGGCGAGGACGACGACACCGACGGAGACCGGCCACCCCACCATCAGGAGCGCTTTGAAGAACATTGTGACGGCGCTTCGAAGGCGCTCCGGCGACGTTCGTTGATAGACAGCGAGGACGGGCAGCACGACCCCGAGCATGCTGATCGGGATGAACAGCAACGCCTCAAATGGCTTGTAAGCGAATGAGTACCAGCCGACCTCTGCGCTGGTCCGGAAGAGCTTGAGGATCGGAACGTCGATCTTCCAGTAAAGGGTCGTGAGCACGAATATGACCGCGAAGGGGAGGCCCATCCAGAACCACTGCCTGAGGAGAGTTGTCTCAAAGCGCCAGCGAAAATGGGCG
>DATCPW010000301.1:0-21924 GCA_036569865.1 Candidatus Dormiibacterota bacterium | reverse complement strand
CACCTGTTGCGCGGTGGCATCGCCGTAAGCAGTGTGTTTCAGCTCCGGGATATAGGCAGCGACCTCCGCATCCGGATCGAAGACTTCGCGGTCGATAAGCCTACCGGCGACCATCCCGGCCAGCGACTTGGAGATGGACATGAGCGAGTGGCATGTCGACGACGTGAGGTCGTTCATATACCGCTCGGCGACGACTGACTCGCCCCGGAGGACAATCAGACCCGTCGGTAGAGCTGCGTCGAAGGAAGTCGCCGATTGTCGAGCGGCTGGTCCCCACCTCGTAGACAATCCGGTCAATCGTCTCGTCATCTGGTGCGTTCTCGAGCTTGCGCTCCGGACCTAAGCCGCGGGAGACCGCGGCCACCGGCAAGATCGTGTCGACCCGTTGGAACGCCAGGCGGTTGAACGGCGCAGCCAACCAGTTCCCTCGCGTCACCCGGCCGCCTGCTGGAGTCGCGCTAGCAGCCACGAGCGTCTCCTCCTCGTTAGTCGTCCGCCAAGCCAAACCGGAACCGCCGTCGAGCACCAGTCGAAATTGCCACCGGCTCCAAGCGGAAGCCACTATAGGTTGATTCCGACCTGCCCCTCACGGGACGTAGGCTCTGCCCCCCACAACGGCCTTAATGACGTAACAACACGGACACGGGCGGGACCGTGTCGTCCCAGACGTACTTGAGGTGGTCGACTACGTCAACAACACCATCCAGCTCTCTCGCCAATCTGGTCAGGATCTGAACGTCACTCTTGCGGTCCACCTCGCCCGAGAGGGTGACGATGTTGGAACGAACGTCGACTCCGATCCCTTCGGGCGAGGACAGGGCGAGGGCCGGTACGAGCGTCCCTGCGATCTCGTCTCGGAGCTCGTCATCGGTGCGAAGGAACACTTGCAGCAGGTTGCTCCGGCTGACGATTCCCGCGATGTGACCCCGCTGGTCGACCACCACCAGGCGCCTGACGTTCTTCTTCTGCATCATTCGAGCCGCCTCGCTGAGCGTCGTATCGGCGGGGACGGTGATCGCCGGCGAAGTCATGACCTCCGACGCGACAGTTCCCTCGGCCTTCGCCCTCTCGTTGCGCCTCTTCCGCGGGTGGAGGAGGTCCGCTTCCGACTCCAGCTCGTGGCGGCGCTCCTTGAGCAACAGATCGGCCTCCGAAACGATCCCGATTGGAACTCCCTGGTGATCGACGATCGGTATCGCGCTGACCTTGTTCTCTTCAATCAGGCGGACCAGGACCTTGAATGGCGCCTGCGGACCCGCCACATGGACGTGGGTTGTCATGACGTCCGAAACCGTCCGATGCCGCGGCAGTCCCGCCCTGGCCAGGCTCAACCCGTCCGTCGCGTTCACGGGTACAGCGTTCCATGAATCGCCTCGCGGCCATAGGGCCGATGGTCCCGTGATCCAAAGGTCCCCTGGCCGCCAGCGCTGGAAACCCCGGCTGGGGTAGATTCGCGGACGATGGCCGACCGCCGCGACCCGAAGGACGCGCTCCTTGAGGCTGGACTCACACTGGCATCCGAGCTCTCGCTGCCAATAGTGCTGCAGCGGATCGTCGATCTGGCCGTGGAAGTCACCGACGCCCGCTATGGCGCTCTCGGCGTGATCGGCCCAGGCGACGAGCTGGTCGATTTCATCACCTCCGGGCTCTCCGCCAGACAGAGGCGGGCCATTGGCGCCCTGCCGCGAGGCCGTGGAGTTCTGGGGCTCCTGATCCGGGAGCCAAGACTCGTGCGCGTCAAGGACATCGCGAGCCACCCGGCGTCCGTCGGATTTCCACCCAACCACCCGCCTATGCACTCGTTTCTTGGCGCGCCGGTGCAGGCTCTCGGCAAGGTCTACGGGAACATCTACCTGGCCGAAAAGCGTGGGGCCTCGGAGTTCGGCCCAGAAGATGAGCGCTCGCTGCAGGTCCTCGCCACCCAGGCCGGCGTGGCCATTGCCAACGCCTCCCTCTACCAGAAGACCATTCAGCGCGAGCGATGGCTCGAGGCGCAGCACGAGATCACCACCGACATCCTCGAAGGGGCTGAGACCGGCGCGATTCTGACCTCCGTCGCCGAGCATGCCCGCGACCTCGCCGGCGCCGATGCGGCGACGATTTTGACAACCACCTCGACCCCCGGCCAGCTCGTCGTGGCGGCTGCGGTCGGAGCCTACGCACAGCAAGTCATAGGCCAGCCGGTCCCGGCTGCGAAGTCGATTTCCGGAGCGGTCATGGCGACCGGCCAGCCCCTCCACACTGACGACGCAAGCACCCACGGCCTTGGCTACCAGCCGATCATCCGGCTCGGCCAAGTAGGTCCCGCCATCTTCGTGCCACTGCGGGTCGGCGGCCGCGCCACCGGCACCCTTATGGTCGCGAACACCAGAGGCGGGAGCCGATTCGACAAGAGCACGATCAGCCTGGTCGAGACCTTCGCAGACCAGGCGTCGGTGGCCATCGGATATGTGCGGGCGCAAGCGGACGTGCGGCGCCTGGAGCTGATGGACGAGCGCGAACGCATAGCCAAAGATCTGCACGACGGCATCATCCAGTCCCTCTTCGCGGTGGGCATGGGGCTGCAGGGCACCGCGCTGATGGCGGCGTCGCCGGAGACAGCGGCTCGGATCGACGGCGCCGTTGGCGAGCTCGATCGCGTGATTCGAGACCTGCGGAATTACATCTTCGGGTTGCGGCCGGGCATCCTCGCAGACCGGCAGCTCGACCAGGCTCTTCGCGAGCTGGGTGAGGACATCCAGCAGCGGTCTTCCCTCCGAGTCGAGGTCGAGGTCGACGCCGAGCTGGCGGCCCTCGTTTCCTCGCGCTCACACCAGATAGTGCAGGTGACCCGCGAGGCTCTCACCAACGTCGCCCGTCACGCGCACGCCAAACAGTCGGTGGTTCGCCTGGCCCGTACCGGACAGACCGCGGTGTTGACCATCGAGGACGACGGCGTTGGGTTCGAGGTGCGCCGCGACGCGGCCGGCAATGGGCTTCGCAACATGCGTGAGCGCGCCACGGCAATGGGTGGATCGCTGCGAGTTTCGAGCAAGGCGGGCAAGGGCACGAGCCTTCGTTTCACCTTCCCAATCTGATTGCAAGCAGGGCCAATAGGCCCTGTTTCACCGGGACTGGCGGCCGTGCAGCTCCTAAGGGCCGGGTGCGACCATTGAGCGATGGCCAAAGACCAGCTGCGCGTTCTGCTTGTTGACGACCACGAAGTCGTCCGTGACGGCGTCAAGGCGCTGATCAACGCCAGCGAAGGCCTCGTCGTCGTGGGGGAGGCGGGATCGGTTCGAGAAGCCATCGATCAAGCGATGAGGACCAAGCCCGACGTCGTCGTGATGGACGTACGCCTCGCCGATGGGAGCGGCATCGAAGCCACTCGCGAGATTCGGGCCCGCCTCGAGAAGACCCAAGTTCTAATGCTCACGTCGTTTGCCGACGACGAAGCACTGTTCGCGTCGATCATGGCCGGCGCCGCCGGCTACGTTTTGAAGCAGATAAGGGGCGGCGAGCTCATCCGCGCCATCCGCGAGGTCGGCGCCGGCAACAGCCTCCTGGACCCCGAGGTCACCAAGTCCGTTCTGGAGCGGCTTCGCAAGGGCAAGACGATGCGCGACGAGAAGCTTGCACGCCTGACCGCGCAGGAGGAGCGCATCCTGACGCTGGTCGCACAAGGTTTGACCAACGGCCAGATCGGCAAGGAGCTGAAGCTGGCGGAAAAGACGGTCAAGAACTACGTGTCGACAATCCTCTCAAAGCTCGAGGTGGCACGCAGGGCTGAAGCTGCCGCTTACCTGGCCCGCCACACCAGCATTCCCGGGTCTCAGTAAAGCCAGACCGAGGCGCGCACTGCCGTCAGGTCGTGAGCTTCTTGGCTTGAGCGGACACGGCAGCTTCGAGCCGCTTGGCGATCGCCTCGGCCAGCTCTTTGACAGTCGAATCGGCCACTCCCTGCATCACCGTCTCCTCGAGCCCTTTGCCGAGCTTTCCCAGCGGCGGCTCGTACATTCCGCTGACGGTGAGCCGCGTGACGGCTTGGTCCACCGGCGCCAACTCGATCCTGCCCGTCATCTTCGGAAACAGCTGCTCGGGAAACGTCGCCTTCCATTCGAGAGGTATGACCGTCCACGTCGCCGTCTTGACCGGCTCGCCCAGCGTGACCACGACCCGCTTGCTGACCGGAACGCCCCCGATGTGCGCGCCTACCGACCCCACTCCCTTTCCGCTGAGACGCGGAAACCATTTCCGCGGCCCGCTCATCAAGACCTCCGTGCATGCGGCGACGGGGTGATCGATGTGGACGGAATGGCGGACAAACATGGGGCCAGATTAGTCCGAACTCGCGTTGTTCGTTCGCGGCTTTCGGCGGTTCAGCAGCCAGCGGATCGGATCGAAGTAGGCGTCATCCATTCGCTCCTTGAGCGGGATGATCGCGTTGTCGGTGATCTTGATGTGCTCCGGGCAAACCTCCGTGCAGCATTTGGTGACGTTGCAGAGGCCGAGACCCGCCTTGCCCTTCAAGAGTGGACGCCGGTCGAGCACGTCCTTCGGGTGCATCTCCAGGCTGGCGATCCGGACGAGGAAACGCGGACCGTAGAAGGCGCTCTTCAGATCGTGAGCCCGCAGAACGTGGCAGACGTCCTGGCATAGGAAGCACTCGATGCACTTGCGAAACTCCATCGATCGCTCCACGTCCTGCTGCTGCATTCGCCACGGCTCGCTGGTGGCCAGATCTTTCTCTGATGGCGTAAAGGGCGGGATCTCCTTGTTGACCTCGTAGTTCCAGCTGACGTCGGTCACCAGGTCCTTGATCAGAGGGAACGCTTTCATCGGGCGGACCGTGACCTGGCTGCCGTAATCGGCGATCGGGGTCTTGCACATGAGGCGCGGGAAGCCCTGCACCTCGGCTGAGCACGAGCCGCACTTGGCCGCCTTGCAGTTCCAGCGCACGGCCAGGTCCGAGGCCATGTTGGCCTGGACCCAGAGCACGGCATCCAGGACGACCATCCCTTCGCGAACCGGCACTCGGTATGAGACGAGCTCGCCGCTGCTCGCATCCCCCCGCCAGATCTTGAGGTCGAGATTAGAGATCTCCATTCATTCGGTCTCCTCAGGGGTATAGCGGGCATAGGAGCGCTGAACCGCATCAGCCAGGTATCCGGGCATCGGCGGCCGCTGCTCCGGCCGCACCCGCATCCCCTGCGGGGTCTTCTCGACGATGTAGTTCACTGCCGCGAGCTGGTCGTCCGGCTTGGGATAGTCCGAGCGAGCGTGAGCCCCCCGGCTCTCCTTCCTTATTAATGCCGACCGTAGAAGGGCCTCCGCGTTGACCAGCAATGAGCGAAGGTCATAGGCCGTGTGCCAGCCTGGATTGAACGCGAGGCTGGTGCCACCGCCTGTCCCGCAAGTCTGGGCACGCGCTTTCAGACCGCCGATCTTGTCGAGGCCGGCCGCCAGACCGGCCTCGTCGCGGACTATCGGGGCGTGCTCCGACATCACGTCTTGAATCTCACCCATGAGCTTGTATGGGTTCTCGCCCTCGGGGCGATCGAGCGGAGCCATCAGCGTGGCGATGGCCTCATCGATGTCGGCGGGATCGATTTCCGTGCTTCCGGTCGTCGAACTCTTGGCGGCTTCTGCCGCAGCATCGCCCGCGCGCTTGCCAAAGACGAGCAGGTCGCTGAGCGAGTTGCCTCCGAGGCGGTTGGCACCGTGCAAGCCCGACGCCACCTCGCCCGCCGCATACAGGCCGGGCACGGTGCTCTGACCTGTCTCGGCATTCACACGCACGCCGCTCATGGCGTAGTGGATCGTGGGAGCCACCTCCATCGGCTGCTTCGTGATATCCACCTTGGCCAGCTTGAGGAACTGCTCGTACATCGACGGGAGCTTGCTCTTGATGAACTCGGGCTTCCGATGCGTGATGTCGAGGTACGCGCCGCCGTGCGGAGTGCCGCGGCCGGCGAGCACCTCTGAATTGATCGCTCGGGCGACCACGTCGCGGGATGAAAGCTCCATGCGCTCGCGGTCGTAGCGCTCCATGAATCGTTCGCCTTCCTTGTTGCGCAGCACGCCGCCTTCGCCGCGAACGCCTTCGGTGACCAGGATGCCGCGCACGCCGGCGGGCCAGACCATGCCCGTCGGGTGGAACTGGACCATCTCCATGTCACGTAGCTGCGCGCCGGCGTCGTAGGCGAGCGCAGTCCCATCGCCAGTGCTCTCCCACGAGTTGGAGGTGACGCGGTACATCTTGCCGGCGCCGCCGCTGGCGAGGACAAGTGCAGCGCAGCGATAGAGGATTAGCGAACCGTCGGAGCGCTTGTAGGCGAGCGCGCCGGCGACGCGTCCGCCGGCCTTCAGCAGCTTGAAAACGGTGACTTCCATGTGCACTTCCACGCCTTTGGTGTGCACGGCTCGATCCTGAAGCGTGCGAATCAGCTCCAAGCCGGTGCGATCCCCGATGTGCGCGAGGCGCGGATAGGTATGCGCTCCAAATGGCCGCTGGTGGATCCTGCCCTGCCAGGTGCGGTCGAACACGGCGCCCCAGCGCTCGAGCTCGAGCACACGCTCGGGCGACTCCTTGGCATGGAGCTCCGCCATGCGCCAGTCGTTGATGAGCTTGCCGCCCTTCATCGTGTCGGCGAAATGAACCTCCCACGAATCCTGGTAGGCGACGTTGTGCATGGCCGCGGCGACGCCGCCCTCGGCCATGACCGTGTGGGCCTTGCCGAGCAGCGATTTGCAAATGACCAGCACGCGCGCCCCGCCTTCAGCCGCGGCGATCGCGGCGCGCAGGCCGGCGCCCCCCGCTCCGAGAACGAGCACGTCGGTGTCGACCGTCTCATATGTCGCGCTCACGAAATCCACCTCGGGTCCTGGAGCACTCCGGCCAGCAGGAGGCGGATGTAGATATCCGCAGCCGCCACCGAGAACAGGCTCGCCCAGGCCCACCTGTCGTGCTTCACGTTGAGGACTGTGACGCCCCTCCACAGCTTGTGCCGAGCTCTTGCCGCCAACGAGCACGAGAAGCAGTCGATCTCTCCACCGGACAGGTGGCGAAAGGCGTGACAGCCAAACGTGTAACCCGAGAGGAGCACCACATTGGCGAGGATGATTAGGCTGCCGAGCCCGATTCCAAAACGCCCATCGAAGTCGAAGGCCACGATCGCATCGAACCAGAGGAAGCCGACCTGCACCACCGTCGCGTAGAAAGCGAACCGGTGAAGGTTGTTGAAGACCCAGGGGAATGCGGTCTCCCCGCGATAACGGCCGCGCGTCGGTTCGGGCACCGCGCAGGAGCGAGGGTGCCAGAAGAACGAGCGGAAATAGGCCTTGCGGTAGTAGTAACAGGTGAGGCGGAAAACCAAAGGCGCCCAAGCCACCCAGACCCCCGGCGGGATCGGGCCGACCGTGATCGGCGGTGAGTCGAAAGGGCTGAGGTATGGCTTGACGTAGCCCAAAGGCTGGAAGAAGACGACCCAGACAGCGAAGATGCCGAACAGGCTGAGCGCCACGACCACGAAGGCCGGGTAGAGCCAGTTGGGGAGCACGCTGTATGGATTTCTGACGCTCCCACGATCCGTCGCAGCGGGGCGGGCGGCAGGTTCGGAAAGCGCCACTTCGCGTCTATCTAACTACGTCTAAATGAAGAGCGTGATCGCGGCCCCGCGCGTCAGCGAACGTCTTGGTCGCCTGGCTCATCTCAAAACGCCCCCTTCCTTCTTCTCGAGAATGAAGTGGAACACCCCGGCTTCATGGCTGGATTCGACGAGCCGGTTACCTGTCGCTCGCGACCACGCCTTGAAGTCGGAAACACAACGGGGGTCGGTCGCCAGGACCTCCACCAGCAGGCCGGGCGCGAGCTGGTTCATCGCCTTGGCCGTCTTCATGATCGGAAGGGGACACAACATCCCTTTCAGATTCAAGCTCATCGCAATCGTGATGCTCAACTCAATTCTCCTTTGGTTAGGGAAGCCGCCCCAGCGGGACCGTGTGTCAGTAGGTCTTTTGAACAGGCCTTGGCCCGGCCGGCCGTGGACGTGGGCCGGACAGAAAGAGCTCCGGCGGGCCATCCCGCCGGAGCTTGCCGTCATCTCAGCTGTCACGCAGCGATCTTCTGCGCGACCTTGAGTGTTTCGGGCTTGCGGCCCGCGACGAAGAACTCGAAGACCAGTGCGCCGAGCACGCCGAGAGCCGCGATCATCAGACCGACTGCGGCGTAGGCGGTGTAGGTGCCGACTGTCGACCAGCCCCACGAGTTGAGAAGCGTTCCGCGAAGCATCTCGCCCATGAAGAGGGTCGTCTTCTGCCCGGCGAGAGTCGCCGACTGTGCCTGCAGCGTCGCATAGTTGGGGTCAGTCGTCGGGGTAGTGGCGAGCTGCTTGGCTACCGTGCTGTTCAAGGCGCTGACTTCAGAGTATGTCTTGCCACCGGCAACGCCTGCGAGGTGAATAGCGATGAAGTCGTTCGCGTAGACCCTCGCCTTCTCACCGTTGTCGACCTGCTGGCCGGCGTACTGGGTGATCTCGGTCGGGAATTTCGCCGGGTCGAGAGCTCCGCCCGCCTTGACCTGGTCAGTACCAGGGAAAAAGATCTTCTGTGCGACCAGCTGGTCGTGCACCATTCCGGTCACGAAATTTCCCTGAAAGAAAAGGAAGCCTGACGAAGCCGCCAGGATGACGACGAGCATCGCCTGCAGAGAGATGATCCGCCACCGAATTGCCTTGTCCACGACTGTCAACTCCTTTGAAATAGCCCCTCACGGGGCCTTTTGATTGAGCTTGGACGGCTCCTATGCCTAGTGAAGCCTGTACACGGATGGGCCGATACCGCCGCCTGGCCCTAACTGGACAGGGTCCCCGGCCCTGGCAGACCGGGACCATCGGCCCTGGGCCTGCTTTCCCACCCTCCACGATCGAGTCGCACGCACGCAGCGCACCGCGGTCAGGGTCGAATGGCCCGTCCGCGCGAGGTCACCCGCGGCTCAGTCGACCAAACGATGAACGGTCAGGCAGTACTCCGAACCGTCGACAAACGGATCCTGGTCCCACGTTGACCAGCGTTCGACCAGCTCCAGGCCCGAGGCTTCGGCCCAAGCGGCAAATACCGCAGGCGCGCAGCCGTCGGGCCGAATCGAGTGGCCGTTGATAAGGAGACCTCCCGGCCGTAGATGGCGCACCAGGTTTTCAATGGCCTGCCGCCGCCTTTCTGGAGTCACGAAGTTGATCACATTGCCGGCCATCAACACGACGTCGAATGGGCGTTCAACCTGAATTTCGCTGATGTCACCCTCGATCCATGACGCTGAGGGGCATCGAGCGCGGGCCGTGCTCAGCATCTCGGCGTCGACGTCAACGCCCACGATCTCGACCCCCCGGCGATACAACTCCCTGCCCACTCTTCCAGTGCCGCAGCCCGCGTCAAGGAGGCTGCCTGGCGAAAAGCGTGTGACGAAATTGGCCTCCCCATGAACGTCCTCGCCGGCAGCTGATCGCAACTCGTAAGTGCGCTCGTACTTATCCCCTCGGCTCAGGCTCGGCTCCATGCGCTGATTCTCGCCGTGAAATTACTACAAAGGTCTAGCTGTAAAGAAGATCTCCCCATTGCTCGCTCTTGAGGTCGAGGTCAAGGTGTCTTAGGGGCCCCAAACCGCGCACGGTCAAGCCGAAGCGCAAAGGCAGCTTTGCCGCGGCCCTGTTATCGATCAGGAACTCGGTGCCGTCATCCATCTCGCCAGTCGCGTACTCGCGACGATCGTCCTTGCGCAACCCTTCGCGCACCCTCACCTGGCATATCTTGCCGCCCCCACAGCACCTGTGAATGTCGTAGGAGATGACTCGCGGACCGAATGCCGGATGCGCTTCCAGCCACTCATGCGCCGCGGTATCCGCCTCTAACTTAAAGCGCCGGCCAAGCATGGGCCGATTATGCCTCGAGTTCGACGTTCAATTGCGCCCCCTGCCTGCTCCACCGTGAAACGCCATCACCTCGATCGCGATGCGAGCCGCCATCCCAGATGTCGCCGATGTCGGGTCCAGGCTGGGCGCGGCCTCGACAACATCAGCCCCGACCAGGCCTTGCGCCGAGAAGGCGCGGACGAGTTGGATCATCTCTCTTGAAGTGAGCCCACCCGGCGTTGGCACGCAGGTGCCGACCGCGAATGCGGCGTCGAGTGAGTCCACGTCGACACTCAGGTAGTCAATCCCTGGGTGTCAAGACAGTCGTCGGCCGCCGAGCTCGTCCAGGTTGCGGCCGGGTCCAGCCGAGACGCATGTGACCCCAAACACCGGCTGGCTACGAAGTCGTACCCCGTGAAGTTGATACGCGAGCGATGACCTCAGCCGGCACGACAACCTGTGTCTTCCCGGGGCGGTGGCCCTCCACCTGCTGGATGAGCAGCTCGGCCGCTTGACTCCCGATCGCCTCCGGATTGAGGTGCACAACCGTCAACATCGCGGCTCTGCTTGCAGCGCTATCGCCGAGCCCCGCTAGGAGCAGGTCATCGGGTACGTTCAACCCGCGCGTCTCGGCAACGAGCCTGGCGCTCAGCGCGAACCGGTCGAGCGTTGCATAAATGGCGTCGGGAGGATCGGGCCTGTCGAGCAGCTCGACCGCCGCCGCATAACCGGCGGAGTCCGACATGCCGTCGCTCGCAAATGCGACGACCTGAGGCTGTCCCGCGAGAGTGCACCAGTCCTTATACGATCGAAGCGCATCAATCGTGTAGGAATGGATGGCGGGGCCGCAGAGAAGTGCGACCCTCTTGGCTCCAGCCTGCTCCAGATGGTCGAGGATCATCCTGGTTGCCTCGACGTGGTCGTTGTCCACCCAGTAGCTGAGGTCATCTCCGCTCGGATCCTTTCCCGTCGTTACATGAGGGATGCGGCGACGCTTCAGATCTGCAAGCGCAGCATCTTCCAAAACTGGATCGACAACGATCGCCCCATCGATCGGCAGGCTGGACCAGTTTCCGTTTCTTGGTCCTGCAACTGTCATCGGATAGCCGTGCTCGAGCGACATCGACATGGCTGCAGTCAAGAGCTGAATGAAGTAGTCGATATCCGTGAGGATGAATGGTGCCCCTGGCGCCGTCGAGATGGTGAGCGCAAGCACCCCGGTTCGCCCCCGCGCCAGGTTCTGCGCGGTGGCATTGGGGCGGTAGCCGAGTCGTCGCGCTGCCGCTCTAACGCGTTTGCGAGTGCTGTCGCTAAGCCGGCCCTTCCCCGTGAGGGCATCCGACACGGTTGTGACCGACACCCCCGCGGCTGCCGCCACCTGCTTGATCCCCACGGGGCGCCCTCTTGCCATACCGCCGAAGCATAAGAGGAGGTGCGCAATATTCGGGTGGGTCGAGCAACGCGGCTGGTCTCCTGATCAGAAGGGGGACTGTGGTCAGGGGCCCGGGATTTGAGCCGGGGCCTGCCTCTATCGTCATCCTCTAATGTGGGCAGATCGAAGCGAGGGGGCCTGCCCGATGAACGTGCTCGACTGGCTGCTCGATGCGGACCCGGCGATTCGCTGGCAGGCGATGCGCGACCTGACCGATGCGCCGGCCGACCAGGTCGCCGCGGAGCGTGCCCGCGTAGCCACCGAAGGCTGGGGCGCGCGGCTGCTGGCTCTCCGGCGCAAGGATGGGCTCTGGGACGTTGGCACGCCGGAGCCGGAGTGGATCTCGCTGCTCGCCCTGTTGATGCTCCTCGATATGGGACTCGACGCTTCGAGCGAGGAGGCGCGGAAAGCGATAGGCCTCGTCCGCAACAACGCGACGTGGCACTCCAGGGGCCCATGGCACGGCACGCCGGTGTTCGCGGGCGAGGTCGAGCCGTGCATCAACGGACGCGTGGTGACGGTCGGCTCGCACTTCGGCCTGGACGCGACCGGCATCATCGAGCGGCTGCTCGGCGAGCAGATGGCCGATGGCGGGTGGAATTGCGAGCGGGAGAATGGCTCGACCCGCGGATCGTTCCACACGACGATCAACGTCCTCGAGGGCCTTCTGGAGCACGGGCGAGCAACCGGCGGCTCGGCCGAGGTAAACGCGGCGCTTGAGCGAGGGCAGGAATACCTGCTCGAACGCCGGATGCTGCGCGTGCTGGACTGGTACGAGCGCGGCCGCTAGGCGGCCAGCATCAATTCCGCTCGAGAGGCGCGAATCGCCGACCGGCAAGCGAGAGGTGCATCCGGAGAATTTGCCAGATGGCTTCAGACACGAAGAACTTTTGTAGGTCGCTCCTCGCGGTAGGCGATCGCCAGCTTGTTCGCGATCTCAAAGTTTTCGCAGAACTTGTCGTTGCCGGTCGTCTTGCGGACCTCCGCTATTCGCTCGCTGAGTGCGTTCCAATAGATGTCGATTGCAAAGGCGTCGAAAAGCAGGTCCCCCGGCAGCAACCCGTGAAGGACCAGCGTGGAGATCTCCTCGAAGACGTGCGCGAGGGGGATCTCGTCTTCGGGCGTCTGCTTTGCGGTGAGGAGGCGCGCGAATGCGCTCGAGGTTGGCTCCTGGTGGAGTACCTGCATGATGCCGATGAAGCCCGGAAGATCCTCACGCCGCGCCGTCCCGAATCGCGGGCGTAACTGACCGCTAGGGCTGTGAACTACTGGACCTGCCATCTCTGCCTCCGTGGGATTTCGTTGCTTTTCTGAATCATAAGCCCTGGTTCGGGCCAGTCTCGGCCGAGTGGGCAAGCCGGCGAGGGTATCGCCCAAGAACTCTGCCCCTGTGCAAATTTGAACTCGAAAATTGGTCGGGACCTGGGATTTGAACCCGGGGCCTCACGGGTCCCCAGATCCAGGCAGTCGGATATGCAATGCGCCGGTTGCATTTGGAAGGTGGCCGCGGTAAGATGCAACCATGAAGTTGCATAACTCTACTGACCGCATCGAGAAAGAGATCGTTCTGCGCGCACCCCGCTCGCGTGTCTGGCGCGCTCTTGCCGACGCCGAACAGTTCGGCGCCTGGTTCGGCATGAAGCTCGAGGGCGCCTTCGCGCCAGGCGCGCGTGCCCATGGCCAGATCGAGCTGCCCGGCCACGGGAACCTGACCATCGAGATCGCCATCGAGCGGATGGATCCCGAAACTCGAATGTCGTACCGCTGGCATCCATACGCGGTCGAATCCGGCGTTGACTACTCGAACGAGCCCACCACGCTGGTCGAGTTCCAACTCGAGGAAGTCGCGGAAGGCACCCGGCTCACCGTGGTCGAGTCAGGCTTCGATCGCATCCCGGCGGCACGGCGTGCTGAAGCACTTCGGATGAACGACGCGGGGTGGGCTGAGCAGCTGGAGAACATCGCGCGATATGTCACTTCATAGTGCCGGCTGGCGCGAGGTCTCCCGCGCTGCGCCGGTGTTTGCGGCGCTCGGTGATGAAACCCGGCTGGCGCTGGTCGCCCGCCTGAGCTCCGAGGGTCCTCTCTCGATTACCCGGCTGACCGCCGGATCTGCTGTCACGCGACAGGCCGTTACCAAGCACCTGGACGTGCTCGCCACGGCTGGACTCGTCTCGGATGTACGCCGTGGCCGCGAGCGCATCTGGGAGCTCGAGCTGGAACAAATGGAAGCGGCGCGAACCTATCTCGAGCACGTCTCGAGGCGATGGGACGCAGCGCTCGATCGTCTGAAGCAATTCGTCGAGGAATGAAGGAAGGAACCATGCTTTTGAACAACAAGGTCGCAATCGCGCGGACGAGCGCTACGACAGCCGCGACGGCAGTCGCGCTGACGGCGACGCTCGGGCTCGCCGCCGCATCCTGGGTCGTCGCGGTCCGGCAGATGAACGGGCAAATGAATCGGACGGAAATGGGCGTTGCGACCCCGCTCGGTTCGTTCGCGTTCTTTGTCTTTCTGTGGGTGGCGATGATGGCGGCGATGATGCTGCCAGGCGCGGCGCCGGCAGTCCTAAGAAGCGCTCATGCCCGCGGTGTGCGCGCCGTACCGCTCTTCGTTGGGTCATACCTTGGCGTCTGGACACTCGTGGGTGTCGCCGTATATGCGTTGTACCGGCCGCACGGCTCCTTCGCCGCCGGCGCGCTTGTAATCGCGGCAGGTGTCTATGAGCTCACGCCGCTCAAGCAGCACTTCCGCCGGCGCTGCCGCGAGAGCGCCGGCTCTGGATTCGAGTTCGGGCTCTGCTGCGTCGGCTCGAGCATCGGACTTATGTTGATGCTGGTGGCGCTGAGCGTCATGAGCGTCACCTGGATGTTCGTGATCGCCGCCCTCGTCCTTGCCCAGAAGCTCCTGCCCGCGAAAGCCGCAATCGATGTGCCGCTGGCGCTGGCCATCGTCGGACTTGGACTCCTGATCGTCACAGCGCCCTCGTCGGTTCCTGGGCTCACGCCACCGATGGCAGCCGTCATCGGTGGCGCGGGCCACGCCAACCTGTTGTAACCACAAGAAAGGAAAGAAACGATGACCAATCACAAGACCGGAACACGTGAAGAATGGCTTGCGGCGCGGCTGGAGCTGCTCGAGGCCGAGAAGGCGCTGACGCGGCGCGGCGACGAACTGGCTCAGCGGCGCCAGGCGCTGCCCTGGGTTCGAATGGACAAGGAGTACCGCTTCGAGACCGAGGAGGGCACGGCGTCCCTCGCCGATCTCTTCCGAGGACGCTCGCAGCTCCTCATCTATCACTTCATGGTCGGGCCCGACTACACGGCAGGATGTCCGTCCTGCTCGGCGATCGCGGACGGCTTCGACGGCTCCGTCGTCCACCTCGCGAATCACGACGTCACGCTCTGCGCGGTGTCGCGGGCTCCGATCGCGAAACTCCAGGCGTACAAGCGGCGGATGGGCTGGAGCTTCCCCTGGGCGTCTTCGTTCGACAGCGACTTCAACTACGACTTCCAGGCGGCGGTCACCAAGGAGCAGTGGGAGTCGGGAGCCGTCGAGTACAACTTCCGAGCGGTGGACTTGCGGCTGCCGGAGGGCGGCGAGGAGAATCCGTTCATCGCCGAGATCACGGCGAGCGTTGGAACGGACTGGCCGACGTACAGGCAAGAGGGGCCGGGCGTGAGCGCGTTCGTCCTCGAGGACGGCGTCGTGTATCACACCTACTCGGCGTACGGGCGGGGGATAGACGGCCTCTGGGGTATGTACCAGTGGCTCGACCGCGCGCCACTCGGCCGCAACGAGACCGGCTTCTGGTGGCACCGCCACGACGAGTACGACGGAGCGAGGGACTGAATTCAAAAGTTGGTCGGGAGCCCCGGATTTGAACCCGGGGCCTCACGGTCCCGAAATTTAGGCTGTTTGATCCAACCGAGACCGTTGTGAGCAGTTTGAGGGCGATTTGAGAGCACGAGCGTGTCGAGCGCCCAGAAACGCTCGGATCACTACACGAACTACTACACAGTCATCCCTTCCGAACTGGCCCGGAGGGTGGGAACTAGCCCCACCCTCCGGATGGTCTTTTAGTTCTGCTGCGCCAGCTCTATCTGTGGGAGTGGGCTGCCGCTGCTGTCCGTGCTCAGTAGGTCGTTCGTGTAGACGATCGCGAGCTTCCCGCTGGCAGGATCGATGGCATCTTCGAACAGGTCGAGAAGGTTGCGGGTGCCCGGCGCGCACGCGATGCCCTGCGTGCACACGACGCCCACGTGGTTGGGCGTGTCCGAGACCTGGGTCTGCTTGTAGCTGCCGCCTTTGATGCTCTGGGCAAGGTAGACGTTCCAGACCGCGCTGGGGTCATCCTTGCTCGTGGCCGAGGTGCCGTAGTAGGAAATATCCACGGTGCCGTTTCGGGCATCGATGGCCGGGAATATGGCGGTCGTCGCTGCCGGCGACGCGCTCACCACCTGGGCCGCCGACCATGTTTGTCCGTGGTCGCTTGACTTTGAGACGGCGACTGTGTGCGCGTCGGACCACGTGACGTAAAGGGTGCCCTTCGAAGGATCGATGGCGAGCGCCGGAAAGACGTTGTTGAGGGCGGCGTTCAGGGGGGCGTGGAAGACCAGGGACGCCGTCCATGTCTGTCCCTTGTCGAGGCTCCGGGAAACCAGGATGTTGTTGAAATTCGCGCTGGTTCCCTTTTGGATCGAGGCTTGTCCTGCCGCGTAGACCGCGTAGACGATGCCCGTGGTGGGATCGACCTGCAGCTCGCCCTGGTCGTTGTTGAACGTTGAATTGCCCGTCGTGCTCCCCTGAGCCACCACCGGGTCTCCGACCTTGTGCCACGTCACCCCATCGTCATCCGATCGCTGGACGTGGATCAGCGTGCTCGAGCCGGAGTCGTGGTACGAGATGTAGACCGTGCTGCCGTTCGAGGCGACCCACTGCCGGTCGGCCTGGGTGGTGTCGATGATCTGTCGGCTGCAGTTGGCGAAGTTATTTGATGTGTCGGAGTTCGGGCACCGGATTGCCGACACACCCAGCTGCTTAATCTTGGTCACCGGGTTGAAGAAGAACACCAGCGTGGTGCCGTGAAGAGTGCCGTTCGACCCGATGTCGAAGTCCTCATCACCGCCGCCACCAACGCCTGGCTGAATGCCCGCGTCGACAGCGCCCTGGAACGTCGGTGTCGACCCAAAAGTGCCTTTCCACAGGTTTGTCTGGAAGAGCTGCCACGACAAGCTGCCCACGATCATGGTGCCGCCGCTTCCGATCGTCAGCGCCGGCTCGCTGCCCCCGTCCGGGCGCAGCAAGGGCGTATTGGTAAAGCTCAACCCGCCACCACTCTGTCCGCCGCTGGCAAGTACTGCTACCGGGATCGACGCAAGCACGGCGGCCACCATGGCGATATAGCGAAAGCGAAGTCGAAGTCGCATATTTCCCTCCATCTTTGATAGAAGGGAGGCGGCGCTGGCCGTGCGCAAAAGACCACCCCTCCTATAGATATTTGGCCGATCAACTTACGGAATCGCAAGAGTGGCAACCACCTGCTGCTGGTAGTGAGCGTGGTTGGTTCCATCGTCAAACGTGCTGACCGAGGTCGAAACGCTCGTGGTGTCATTGAAGGTGTTGCCGAAGTAGTCGCCGATGAATCCCGAGGTGGGATCGCACGAGCAGAAGCGGAATGGCGAGTTGAGCTGCGGATCCCAGCTGTACTGGCTGATACGGATGTTCTGCCCGATAGGGGTCAGGTTCGCCTTGTAGAACTGGATGCTCGTGTTGATGCAGTAGTTGGCCGCGCCGTAGGGCGGTGTGTTCGCGAAGTTGGGGTTGACCAGGTCGAGGGCCAAGCCCGCGGCCGTCGCTTCGGTTGTGTTGGCCAGAGGGCAGGCCAGCCGGCGGTCGTAGAAATTGACGGAGACTGTTCCGTTGGCTGCCGCGGCGAGGTTCGGCTGGAATTCGTCGACCGGCGACTGATTGTCATTGACCTGGATCGGGGGCGTCCAGCTCATCCCGCCGTCATAGGACGCCGTTAGAAGGACGTTCGAAACCGACGTCGAGTGTTCGTTGTAAGCGATGTACAGCGGGTATTGACCCTTGACCTTCGTCAGACCCACCGCGAACGTGTTGTCGATCCCGTCCGTGAACGTTGTGTTCGCGTAGCCGCCCACGAAAGCCGGCACCGGGACGTTCGAGATGGCAGTGGAAAGGAATTGCCACGTCTTGCCGCCGTCGGTCGACTTGTCGGCCGACACGGTGATGCAGCAGAAGCCATGCTTGGCGGGGAAATTGGTCACCGACGTGTAAACGGATCCGTCGGGCGCCACGTGGGGCAGCAGGTAGGTGTCGCTCGCCGTGTTGTTCGCTGTCGGCAGGATCTGAGGCGTCGACCAGTCGGTGTGAGTACCGTCAGGATTCGCCTTCGCTATCGACACATACGGCTTGCTGTTGATGCCGTCGAAGACCGCCCACATCGCGTAGATCGTGTTGTAGAAGGGGCTGCTCGGGTTGGTGTCGATGGTGATCCATTGCTTATCAGGCTCCTGACCTTTGGGAGCGTACGGAGCCACGTAGTCAAGGCCGCCGTTATGGGTCGTCAGCCACTGCGCCGCGGTGGTCGACCCGTGAGGCCGCACTGCGATCGAGATCGCCTCGGCTGGAACGGTCGGATTCGGCTCCTTGTTGGTGTTCGTCTGGTAGTTGTGGCCGCCGCCGCTGCTGTAATAAAACTGATACGGCAGGATCAACTCGTAGTAGTTCCCGTACCCGTCGAACGCACCAACGGGGTCAGTATTGTCGGTCCACCCTTCGTACCCGGGAATGTGACCTTGTACCGGCCAGGTCTTGCCACCGTCGAACGACTCATAGAAGCCCAGCAGGTGGTTGTAGCCTTCGGCGCTTACGAACCACTTGACCGAGCCGATCAGGTGCGTTGAATTGGTCGGATCGACCCGGATGTCCGATTCTGAATGGTTCTTGACCAGGTCCGAAGGACCTGTCGCAAACCCTTTGTTGCTGCCGACCTGGCTCGGATAAGGACCGCCGATGTTTTCGCCCGTCGTGGCGCCGGGGCACGCCGTCTCGCCCGTGTAGCCGTCGTTGGGCCCGTTACTGACCGTGTATGGGACCTCTGGCCAATAACAACTTGTTTTCTGGGTGGTCGCGAAGACGTTGGTCACCTTGTTGGCGGCGAAGCTCGCGGCGTAGGCGGAGTCGCTTTGCGTGCCCTGCGGCACTTGGACGGGGCTGGAAGCGGTAGCCGGCGCGACGCTGTATGCGACTGTCACCAGAACCGGAACGACGAGCGAAAGCAAGGCGCGTTTCTGCAACATCTCACCCCTCTATGCAGCTAGACAATGCCTGGGCGCCTTCAGCCATGGCCCCAGAGGCTTCGTTGGCATGATATCGCGCCGTCCGTTGATTTCCCGCACACCTTTTGTGACGTTCCGAAATCCCTCCCGGACGGGATTTACGTAGAGAGACTCACGCCGTACTAGAAGTACCCATTTTGTCTGGGAAGATCCAGGCAGACCCTCCCAGACGCTGCCAATCGGCCCCGCTTCGAGCGCGCCCAGAGTCCGAACTCCAATACCGACAACTACGCCGCGGGGGGCGGCTCCCTAGCATGAGCGGTCGTCCCCATCAAATCTCGCAGAGGAGAGCGGAACTATGGCTGAGAGGAAACCTGCAAAGAAGGGCACGCAGAAGTCAGCGAAGAGCAACAGCGTGATCAGCAAGGCGTCCAAGGGATTCTCGGACGAGGAACGAGCCGCGATGAGGGAGCGCGTCAAAGAGCTGAAGGCGGCTGCGGACAAGTCGGGCGGGGAAAGCGCCGTGCTCACGAAGATCGCCGCCATGCAGGCTCCGGATCGCGCTCTGGGCAAGCGGCTCCACGCGATCATCAAAGCCAGCGCGCCAGCCCTCTCGCCGAAACTCTGGTACGGGATGCCCGCGTATGCCAAGGGCGGCAAGGTCGTCTGCTTCTTCCAGAGCGCGCAGAAGTTCAGCACGAGGTATGCGACGTTCGGCTTCAGCGACGAGGCGAACCTCGACGAAGGAGCCCTGTGGCCGGTCGCCTTCGCGCTGAAGGAGTTGACTGCCGCCGAAGAGGCAAGGATCGGCGCGCTCGTGAAGAAAGCGGCGAGCTGAGGACTAAATTTCAGACGGTTTCAACCGCCAAGGCCGCTCGAATTACTACATGAACTACTTCATGAGATTGCGATCACAAGATCGACGGGCGTTGTCAGAAACGGAAGCCTCGAGGAGATGATCTGGATCTCATGGCCCTGTGTAGTCGAACGATCCGACGGCGGCGTACTTGCCGCTGTGGTCGTAGTGCACACCGTCCTGCACGCGAAATAGCTTTGATGCCGCGAAGCGCGGATCTTTCGTAATGAAACCTTCAGGGAGCACGGCGCCCGGCGTGACCTCGGCGCCGGTCACGGGGTTTCTGATCGGCTCCATCTCGAGCTCGAGCATGTCTCCGGCTTTGACTCGGCTTCGCTGCTCGGCCAGGTTGATCTCGAACGCCACATAGCGTGGCTCATGCACTTTTGTCCACGTGTTCTTGAGGATGCTCCACGGGCCCCCTGCTGACCCGGACACCAGCCTCTTCAGTGCTTCGCGTTGGGCCTCGTTTGCGCGCTCGTCGATCAGCACAGCAGCCTCGCCGTTGCCGTCATGGATCGCCTTGGGCCAGTCAGCGGCGATCGAGAACGTAAGTCCGCCGAGGTCTGTGTCCCCATAGCGTCCGTCTTGCACATGCTAGGCCCAGCCGCCTTCGCAGTGCCCGTGGGTGGGCAGAGCGTTGAAGTTGCACGGGCAGCCGTAATCGCAGTTGCACGCGATCAGCACGGTGCCCTTCAGTTTCCATTTCGTCGCTGTCGACTGTGCCATTTTTCTAAGCCTCCTCAACTGATCTGACTAGATCCCCATGCCGCCTCGAAGCAACATCCAAAGATCGGGGTGCGCCGCCACGAGTGCTGCCAGCAACCCAAGCCCGGCTCCGGTCACCTGCGCGCCCCGCTCGCCGAAGGGCATCAACTTCTCCACGAAGACGATGAGTGCGATAAGTACCACCCAGATGACACTCATGGCGCCCGCGACCACCAGGACCGCCATCAGGCCCCAACAGCAGCCGACGCAATACACGCCGTGCTCCGCTCCCAATCGGAGAGCGTTCAATGCGCCGGTCCTGCGCCAGCGGTGCATCAGAAAGCCAAGCGGAGAGCGGCACTGGCGCAGGCACGCCTGTTTGAGTGGAGTGAACTGGTAGATGCCGGCGATGGCGAGAGTCCCTGCCACGGCGTAGGGTCTCGCATCGCTCAGCGCAGAGCTGGAGTGGATCGCCACGCTAAGCGCTTGTTGCGTGGCGTATACAAAGGCGCCGAAAACCGCCCACGCGAGCAGGTAGCCGGCGACGAGCGGGACCGTGTTTGCCGCGCGCCCATCTGACCCGGCCGCGCGATAAAGCAGCACTAACGGAGCTGCCGAGGGCAGCATCATGGCGGCCATCATCACGACCCACGCGACGATGAAACCAGTCGCGCCGACGAGATCCGGGCCGGCAGACATCGTGTCCACTGCCATGCTGCTGGGCGAGGCCGCCTGTGCCAAGAATGCAACCCACGCAGCTACCGTGACTGCGGCAAGCGACACGCCGACCAGTGCGGTCGCTCTGTCGGCAGGCAAGCGCACTTTATTCAGCCGGCTTATGGGCTCGAATTGAATAGCCCAGTGTTCCGAACTCCCTGGCGCTCGCTTCTCCACTGGCACCAGCAAAGGCGTCGAGCGGATTCGCCAGCTCGACATCCAAGAGCCCAGCGGCGCTGATCACCGTCTCCCACCCTGCACACGGCAGGGCACCGGCGATTCAACCAGTCCAGAGATCGATATCGCGTAGGGCTTCTTCCGGAACTGGACGCTCCAGGCAAATGTCAGCCACGGTCATCCTTCCGCCAGGCCTCAGCACCCGGAAGATCTGCCGGTAGACACCAATCTTGTCCGGACATAGGTTGATCACCCCATTGGAGATGACTACATCCGCCCATCCATCCTCAACGGGTAGATCCTCGATCAGCCCTTCCCGGAACTCGACGTTCTTCAACCCCATCTTCTCGGCGATCGAACGGCTGCGCTCGAGCATTTCGGGAGTCATGTCGACTCCGATCACGCGTCCTTCGCTGCCTACCCAGAGCGCTGCGAGGAGAGAATCCATGCCGCCCCCGGATCCAAGGTCAACAACTTTCTCGCCAGGTTTGGGGCCGCCCCAGAAGAAGGGATTGCCCATGCCCGCAAATGCCTCGCATGCTTCGTCCGGAAGTTCGCTCAAGGGATGCGATGGGTAGCCGAGCCTCACTGCGTGCGTTCGGCCGGTGTGGAAGTGATGGACATGCTGAGTGCCACTCGGATCGGCAGCGACGTCGCGATACTTTTGACGCACCTGGTGACGAAGCTCGTCGATATCGACCACGTTGAGAATGTCAGCCATCGTCCTCTCCCAGTGTGTGCCCGCCACCGGCGGCTTTTTGGGCAATTGCCATTACGACCTCGCCGCTGTACACGTATTGCTCGTCACCTGAGCCGGCCAGCCGTTCGCGAATTCGGCGAAGGCA